>DAOTXB010000905.1:0-4518 GCA_034435575.1 Anaerolineae bacterium | reverse complement strand
ATCGCCATCAGCATCACTATCGTTCAGTAGCACAGCGACGATCACCGCTTGATTTTCGTCCGTCATCGCCGCATCGTCCGTGGCTATCGGTGGCGTGTTGGATATTACCACGGGATTTACAGTCACGGTCACGGTAGCGATATCACTTACAGCCTGGCTATCACTGACCTGGAAGGTAAATGAATCCACACCGGAAAATCCTGTATTGGGTGTATACGTTATAGTAGGTGCAGTGCCTGACAGTACGCCAAATTGTGGCTGTGTGAGGATCGTGTAGCTGAGTATATCACCATCAGCATCAAAGGTGTCTAATGGAACCGTCACAGCCATGTCTTGTATTGTTGTCGCTGATGAATCATTGGCGACAGGGATAGTATTCGTTCCGCGCTGGATAAGCTCGAACCAAGTCATATCGGTAATCAGATTGCCAGTATATGTCTCATTGAGAACACTCCCTTGCCCATTACTGATAACGCCTACTGATTCTATCTGGAATTGACTGGCAGAGAGATAAACATCACCCGTAGTAGAAACCATTCGGCTTGCATATTGATGGTTCGCCAATAATGGATTGAATTGAAGTAACGGTGTTAATTCCGGCGGTAGAGACAGTGATTGACCTGAAAGATCATAATACTGAGCAGTGATGACATCTTGTACAATAGTCACTTCTGAGTTGACATGATTGTATAAAAGTAGCGATTCGATCACATATGTGCCGATGTTACTCGCCCCAATCGTTTCATTAGAAATTGTACTGAGCGATAGTAGGTAGTTGCCATCAACATTCACCCCAATTGGGTTAATATGCCGCTGTTGAATAGCACCGGGAATGTTTAGAGCAGGACTGCTCATAATATCGAAAACTTCGACTGTCGCAGGGTCAATTGGCAACGCGCCGTTGAGATCAATCCGAATTAGCTGGGCGCCACTTGTTAGCACCAGACGATTTTCGCGGTCAACAAATGCATCCGTATTGAAATTTAGATTTGGATCGCTGAAGACAGGTGTTGTTTGACGCGTCTGGCTGTTGAAGCGCACAATACTATTTGTCCCGATAAGGTACGCATCACCATCATTACCATAAAGATTGTGCGCTATATGATGTACAAACGTCCCTGCAATAGCGTTGAAATCCATAAACTCAAACTCTAATGTTACCGGGTTGATGCGATACGATGGCAAGCCTCTCACATAGAGGTCTCCACCGGCGACAAAGCTGACGGTTTCGGATGTTTCCGCCGTCACGCACATCGTAGGGACACGCTGTCCATTAGGCGATAAATACCATAACCCACGATAAGACTCAGTTCCGAGCAGATATTCTGTGATGTCTACTGGCGGTGTCGTTAAGATACCGAGTGATGTTGTTGCATCTTGATCTATACCGTTGCTCGCTACCCTCCCCTCAAAAATTGCACGACACGTTGTTGTAGCATAATTGATATCAAAGAATAAGGTCAGCGTTTCGTTCCCTGCCAATGTGCCTGTCCAAGTTAGTAAATTAAGCGTTGTATCATGCACAACACCAAACGGTAAATTGAGCGGGGTAACATCCGCGGGTAGTTGAATCTCTGATCGCACAGTTGGCAACGTGCTGTCTGTTTCATTCTGGATTCGCCACCTGATTTGCAAAGTTGTTGCCGGACGCGCGACCTGTAATGTTTCTTCTCCATAAAGCCCCGGGAAACCACTATCGCTTGCGCCCAAATCTGGCAAATTCAGTGCGACGATATTTACGGATACCGGGCGCATAACTGTCAAAGCAGATGTGTTCGTCTGTCCAATCCCGAAGGCACATCCCGTTTCTATACGGAGCGAGCCATTATTCAAGCTCACCTCATTTAAAGCAGGTGGGAGGGGATTTTGCACACGTGTGGTGAACACAATTTGCTGTGTTTCGTTTGCCGCCAACGTACCGCGCCACCGATAGAAACCATTGCTAAGTGATTCCAAAGTCCACCCGCCATCATCAATGACCGTATCAAAATCCATCCCTGTTCCAGCAATAAACGGAATCTGCAAATTATTACGGGTAGTATTGTCGCTATTAGTCAATGTCACAGTGTGTGTGATGCGCTGACCGTATGCTACTGGATCGCCATTTTCCCCACTGGACTCAACACTGATGCTCACAGGCGTTGTGTTTTGTGCCACTACGCTTACGCCTTCAAAAAAGGGAGTTGTGAAAAGAGGTATAGAATTATCATGAGTCTGGCGATAGGTTGTCCACTGCACAGTTGTCACAGCACAAATCGCCTGCGTAGTCACTGTTACTTGTCCACTGTCACCAGCCATTACATCCTCTACCGACCATTCAACCTCTCGGCTGGTTGTGTTCAACGTGCCGTTTGGATCAGCAGTAACTAACCTTTCGCTTACAGGCAATGCCATAAAGAGGTTCAAATTCGTCGCGGTACCAGTGCCAACATTCTCATAATCGAGCGTGCAGGTATAGTATGTACCCATCTCTACAACATCAGGGCAATTACGCATCAAACGAATATCTGGTCCTCGACGTGCCACATTGATAAATATATCTGTACCCGGTGCGACAAGTGTTCCCGATACCGGGAATTGACCAAATACTGTATTTTCTGGATATTGATCAGTAACAGCATAGAAAACTCTCACCAAATTAAGACCAAGACTTTGCAGAGTGGTTGTTGCTTCAACTTCTGTTAAACCTGTCAAGTCCGGTAGGTTGACATCTGTGTTGCCACCACCATTACCGGATGAAATGATCAGACTCACAGTGTTTCCTATCACGATCTCTGTAGTCGGGGGTGGTGTTTGACTAATAACATTCCCGGCTGGAACAGTCGCGCTAGGTTGCTGGGTGATGTTTCCTACGGATAAACTGGCGTTGACAATGGCTGTTTCTGCATCAGTCTGTGACAATCCGATCACATCAGGAACCACAGTTAAACCACCAGCCGAGACCGTGATTTCAATACCGGTTAATTCATCTACAAGCGTGCCAGCAGGTGGTGATTGATCCAAGACTGTACCCACAGGTTGCACACTACTGATTCTAATCGTGTTGTTGACAAATAGGTTTGCATTGGTGATCGTACTTAGTGCATCAGCTTCTAATAAACCAACCACATCCGGTACACTCGTCTGTCCAAGGTCACCCAGCGAAAGCACAAGATCCACCACTGCCCCTTCGTTGACAGTTGTGCCTGCAATCGGAGTTTGCGAAACGACGCTATCAGCCGGTAGCACACTACTTGTATAGGCAATTGCCCCGACCACCAGAGTTTCATTCTGGAGTGTATTCTCTGCTACAGACTGTGATAGACCAACCACATCCGGCACGGTGATAATGCGCCCGATTGAAATGACGAGGTCAACTGAATCGCCTGCGGTTATCGCTACACCTGATTCGGGTGTTTGGCTAATGACTGATCCAATCGGCACAGTATCGCTGTTGTCAGTGCTAACTGTTCCCGGTACTAGGCGAAGGGCATAGATAATTGTCTCTGCTTGTGCTTGTGTTAATCCTGCTAGATCTGGCAATAACAAGCCGGAAGAAATGTTGAAATCTACCGGTGTGCCGCCCGGAAATTGATCTCCTGCTAATGGATTCTGTACGAAAACCTGCCCGGTAGGCACATCTACATTGGGCGTTTGAGAGATCATACCGACGATAAAATCTGCATTTTGTAGAGCAGATTCTGCTTCAGATTGGGTCATCCCATTGAGATCTGGCACAATGACGTGACTACAGGCATCACCTGTGCCATCACCGTCACTATCAGTCTGGTTTGCATTAGCGGTTAGCGGACAATTGTCTGCACGATCCGATATACCATCGGTATCAATATCTTGAATGGCGTCAGTATCAGTGAAACTACAGGTTGTTTCGTTAAAATCTACATCTGGAATAGTGAGGTCGACACGCATCGGGGAGGCTTCATCCAATTTGATAAAGCGCATCACAGCACGGGTCAAATTCGGATCACTATCATAATCAAGAAAATCCGCGTTTTCGAGCAATGTGGGTGCGGCACCGTTCAAGCGCACGTTATCCGTCGCTACAATGGACATCACCGTTTGACCATTAGATGTGCTAATCCCTGCCAATTCACATACTGGTGCTTGCAAGTCACCCATGTTTAAGCGAAAAATGGCTGAATTACCCGCAAAATCCTGTACGAACAATTCAAATTCGGGTTCGTTATCATCCGTCGATTCAATTGTAAATGTAAGCGTGGTCTGGCGTGGTTCGTAGGGTATATCCGTTGTTTCTTCGACCACGTTGTTACCCGTCAGGCGTATCGAGCGTAAGCCACTGGCATATGTGGGTGGAACTGGATCAGTTAGGGTAATTTCAATCGCTGGATTGCCTGATGACGACGTTGACTGTCCGCTAATCGTGATAAGCGGTGCAATGGTATCCGCTATCGGATCATCACTATTGCGTAAAAATTCATCTTCATTTGGGCTGAATCCAGCGGGCAAACCTGAATGAAAGTAAAAATTATCACCAAAAATAAGATCAAGTGTAGTTCG
>DAOTXB010000904.1:0-3383 GCA_034435575.1 Anaerolineae bacterium | reverse complement strand
TATGCACGTAACGGTTCGGTGGAATCATTGGAAATTTCGCATGGGATGGTCTACGCGGAGGTAAGCGGAAGTCGTGGGCGCTACTATCGCACCGCCATCGAACTGCGCGTATTAGGCGACAAACAGTGGCAACAGGCGTTAGACGCTCTCTCAGAACAGGCGCTTTATGTAGCGAAATTGCTCGCGGGTGAAATGCCCGGCGACATCGAAGCGGTTTTCCAGCATACCGGCTTATCGTTGTTTCCCAAAACCCACAAAGACATCGACTTTATCTGTTCCTGCCCTGATTTTGGTGATCCGTGCAAACACGCCGCCGCTGTGTATTATCTGGTCGCGGAACAATTAGACACAGACCCGTTTTTGCTGTTTCACCTGCGCGGGCGCAGTCGTGGCAAAATCATGCAGGCGTTACAGGGTTATGATCTGGTCGATGATGTGGATGAGACAGAAGCGGAAGTCTATAATCCCCCCATAACGCTGGCGGAGTTCTGGCAAGACTCGGAGGTTAAACTCGTCCGGCAAGTGCCCGTCATCGGTGCCGACCCGATTGCCTTGCGTCAGTTGGGTAGCCCACCCGGTAATGTCGAAAGGGACATCAAAAAGATATACGCGGACATTTCCGCCGAGGCGGCGCGTTGGCTTGGGTTGGACTGAGTATCTATCGTTCGCAGAGTAATCGCATTATTTTGTTTTCTCGTTGCTAAAGGATTAAACCATGCCAATGTTTGGTATTTTCTATATCCCTGAAGCGGATAGTCCACTTTATCAGATTGCGTCAAATATTATGGGGTATGATGTTCGCGCTGGACAGCTACTACCCGAAGTCAATGCACATCGCAACACATTTGATCGGTTTAACCCAACGTGGGTGTCAGAAGCGCAGGAGTTTGGCTTTCACGCAACCATCGGACATGCGATAAACTTCGACTCAAGTCGTCTTGGGCTAATTGAGGCAGGGATTGAATCGGTACTGAATTTGTTTGATCCACAAAAGGCATTTTTACTCACGCCTACAGATGAATTTCTTGATGCGAGTGATCTAAACCTCACATTTTACTATCACGCCAACCAACCCTTTATGATGTTCCACGCGATGATCGTCGCACTCCTGCACCCATTGGGGTATTCAACGCCATTTAGCATCGAACATGATTCTGGTTTGCATCCAGATATGGCAACGTTTCATCAGCATCGCTTACAGATGTACTATCAACACTGGATTCTGGATGATTGGTTTCCACATTTACGGATTTTAGGACACATCACCGATGACGATCCCAAACGTATTCGTCCGCAAATCCTTAAAGTCATGCCAGAACCAGAAGTATTGACTGTCAATAGCCTCTGTTTAGTCATCAAAGAGGATAATGAAACGCATTTTAAGTTGCATCGTGAATTCATGCGTGAAGATTATCCAAAACAACCTTGATATGCACATAGGGGTCTACACATATCCCAAACTATATCCTTTCAGGGAGATTTTTGGGAACTGTAATACTCTATTGACTTCATGGAGATAAGTTGTTCATAAACATTTTCGCGTATTCGGAAAAGTTGAGCGTATAAGAGTATATAGTTAACAATTATCAAAATTAAAAAAACAAGACCAAACAAAAAATTAGTAGCTATTGCAAGAAGTAAAACGGATAATGTAAAAAGTAAGAAAATACTACCACTAAAAAGCGATAAGCTTAAACCAAATGCTATTCTGAAATTGATAATGTTACTATTATTATTATTTATCTCTTTGTTTATACTAGAAACTGTAATCTGGGGAGCAATTGTAAATATGTAAAGATACTTCCACATCAAATCTATGTTAATATTGTTCGCAATATAATTTACCCGAAAGCTACTAAACTTCTCATCAGATAATTCTTCATTAAACTCTTCTAGTGAGTTTTTGATGCGAACTTTGAAGTATTTGGCGAAAGTTATTAAATCAATAATGTATCTTAGATTTTCGGAGGAAGATTCTAGTTTTTGCATTTCACCTACCCGTTAACAAAGATATGAGTTTTATTTGCACCGCTTACACTAGTGTAAGCGGTGCGACAATTTCATTCAAATTCTAATCAGTGAACTCATCCCATGTATCTTTTGTTTCTTCAAGAACCCTATGTGCCAGAATGGGTGAAACAACTTCGCCATCAAAGTTTAGTATACAATTGAGGCGCGGAATAACAGGATGTCGTACAAATCTACACCACTTTGCGCCATTGTATCATTCCCGAACATCGACCGTAATCATCCAGCGTGGCAATTATGACCTTGTGTGGGGTAGTCTGTTTGCCCAAATCGCGCCGATTGACCGTCTGCCACGCTAACGCATACCCTTCGCCCGTTGTTTCCTGCGCCTTATGGCGTAATTGCTCGATCTGATGGCGACGTTCGGCGAGATTTTTCGACAACCGCCCTACCGGAAATTCGAGCGGGAATAGATTTTCGCCTGTTAGATAGGCTTCTAACACCTGACGATATTTACGGTTGGCTTTCTTAACAATCTCTTCCGGCGTAATCATGTGGTTTTAGACGCTGAACTCACGCCGACGCTCATGATATTCAGCTTTGGTCAGGTTAAACAGGCGCGAATTACTGCCCTCCGCATTGTTAACCACCACATGATACGCGTCCACATATTTTTCGATGATGTGAAGTTGTTGCATGGGTGTGACGACCAGCAATTGCAAACCCAACTGCTTAAACAAATTCATAGCGAACAGGGCGTTATCATCGTCCAATTTACTAAATGCTTCGTCAATGACCACCACGCGGAAAGATCGATCTCCGCTATTGGCATCCTGTAACCCATACTGATAGGCGATAGCAGATGCCAGAATAGTATAGGCGAGTTTTGCCTTTTGCCCGCCGGATTTACCCGACGAGTCGCTATAATAATCCACCTGTTGCCCCTCGGTGTCGATCTGTTCGGCGGCGAACACGCGCCAACGACGCACATCAATCACCCGTCGCATCCAATTGGGGTCAGTGTCAAAATGCTCGATCAATTCGCGGATGCGATTATAAGAGCGTTCACTTTCCTCGCGGGAGTTATCACCCGCGTCCGGTAAACATGCGCGTAATTCCTGCCGAAAATCGTTGATTTCCCGATCATTGCTTTTTTCCGCAATCAAACGAATAAATGACCCGTTGCCGTAATCCACCTGTTTGAGCGAATCATTAAGCTCGGCGATACTGCGCTCAATCTGGCGTTCTTGTGTTTCTAGTTGGGCGCTGAACTGCTGGATGCTCAACGTCACTTTACGATCTAGTAAATTCTTGAAGCGTTCCTCATATTTCGGTAGATCATCGGTTTGCAGGCGTTCGTGGATAGCTTCATAGGCAGATAACGCGTTTATATCGGCGGTCAGTGATGCGCCTTC
>DAOTXB010000903.1:0-2182 GCA_034435575.1 Anaerolineae bacterium | reverse complement strand
ATTGATGTAAACGCGGTTGCAACACAAAATGCACAGGAAACGCAGGCTGTGATTACACCGACGCGTGATCCTGAAGCATTGGGCGAGAATCGTCCCACATTACCGGCAACATGGACAGTCACACCATCCCCGACGAGCACAGTTGTACCATCGACTCGCACACCGGAAGTGATCGACACAGGGCGAATTTTCTACGTTTATAATGGTGATTCGATCATCAGTATGAATGGCGATGGCACGGAGTCGGAATTTATTTTGACCTTTGGCGTTGGGATATTGATTGAGGACATGGTGATTTCGCCGGATCGCTCATTGCTCGCATTTGTTGGACCGGGGAACGGGAGCGCACGGGAAGTCTGGGTGAGTAACCTTGATGGTACGTTTACACAGCAGGTATCGTGTGTCGGGTATCAGGCTGTGCGTGACATCACATGGAGTCCTGACAGTCGATCAGTGGCATTTTTCGCGTTACCTGCATCGGGGGCGATTGCGGAAGTGTTTACGGCAACAATTGAAGGCAGTGGTAATTGCCCGACGGATAATGGGCAACGCCAATTGTTTTCTACGGAAACGGCTGTGCCGGGTGATTTGATCTGGGGCGCGAATGGTGAGTCGATTTTTTATAGTTTGCAGGGAACGCGTGAATATACGTTATCAAGCGGTGTGTTGTCTGAACCACGCACACAAACGCAAGGTCTGGGACCGGATTTTGGCTATGCCTTTAACCCGACCAATCCGGCTGAATTGGCGTATATTCGGCGGAGTGGCGTGCTTGGCTTAGAACAAGATCCGTTTGGTGTAGGTTTTCGGGTTGATGTGACGCTAGAGACGCTCGATGTAACCTCAGTTTTCCCATTACCGGGGGAATTGGTTGATCTGCACTGGTTATCGGACGGGAATTCGATGGTGTTATCCGGCGAGGGGACGATTAGCCTCTATGACATCAATAGCAATGCGGCAAGCCCGATTATCGGTGGGTTAGCGTTATTGCCGATGGCGCGCTTTAATGAATTGACTGATGAAGCTATTTATATCGGGGCTGACCCTGAATTGCCTGCCACAGAACAGGTATTTTCGGTCACACGTCGTGGGCGTGTCACACAATTGACAGCACACCCTGAAGGCACAGTCGATGATTTGATCTGGATTCCGTAGATAGGGCTGGAATATGCACGTATTGATTGCGCCCGGCGCATTTAAGAATAGTTTATCCGCGCAGAGTGTAGCGGAGGCATTGCAACGTGGGTTACATCGTGCATCGTCCGAAATTAAAACGACACTCTTGCCTATTGCAGATGGTGGAAATGGCACGTTGGATGCGTTTTTGGCGCGTGGTGGCGAACGTGTCATTGTTATGGTGGATGATCCGCTAGGACGACAAATTTCCGCGTCATTTGGCTTGATTGATAATGGACGGACGGCGATTATCGAAATGGCGCTTGCCTCTGGTCTGGAATTGCTATCAGCAGACGAATTAAATCCCATGTTGGCGAGCACTTATGGTACAGGGATGTTATTGCAGGTGGCATTAGAGCGTGGTGCGCGTCGCTTTATCATTGGGATGGGTGGTAGCGCCACCGTTGATGGGGGTGCAGGCTGTTTGCAGGCATTGGGTGTGCGCTTGCTCGATGCTGATGGTGTGCCGATTGTGCGCGGTGGTCGGGGATTGGCTACCGTAAAGATAGTGGATGTTTCCGGGCTGGACCCGCGCTGGCAGGAGGCTGATATTATCATCGCGTCTGATGTTGAAAACCGAACATTAGGCGATAAAGGTGCGGCGGCGGTATTTGGTCCGCAAAAGGGTGCTTCATCAGAGATGGTGACCGCGCTTGAAGCCGGCTTGACACATTTCTTCACCATGATAAATGATCAAACGGGTGTTGATGTGCGTGATCTTGTCGGTGGTGGGGCGGCGGGAGCGCTGTCTGCCGGGTTGATTGCTTTTCTGGGTGGCAAGCTAGAATCGGGTATTGATCTGTTGCTGGACTATCATGATTTTAGTCGTCTTTTAGCGCAGGCAGATGTGGTCGTGACTGGCGAGGGGCAGATGGACTCGCAGACGATTGACGGGAAAGGTCCGATTGGTGTGGCGCGTTTGGCGCGTGACCATGGTGTGCCTTCGATTGCGGTTGTCGGCGGTGTAAACGTAGACGAGGCAATTTTACACGATGCAGGAGTCTCC
>DAOTXB010000902.1:0-4136 GCA_034435575.1 Anaerolineae bacterium | reverse complement strand
GATGCAGATCATGATACGGATACCCAACGTGTGGAATCGCGCATTCTTGAACGGATCGCCGCACATACCGAATTGGGTATTACATTGTTTAATATCACACCCGATAGTGCATCACAGCAGAAGTCAATGGACTTTTTGAACAACATCGGAAAAATGTTCCCACAACATAGCCTCTCGAAAAAGGTGGTGGTCGGGGATAACCCTACACAACAAATTTTGGACGAAGCCCATAAAGATTATGATATGGTAGTTCTCGGCGCGGCGGAGAGCACAACCAATCCATCAGCATTGTTCAACCCGATTACCGATGATGTGATGCGCCTTGCGCCTTGCGCGACGATGATCGTTCATGGTGAGCATGTTTCAGCAGATTGGCGACCTTGTAAGGTGCTAATTCCAACCAATGGTTCGCTAGCATCACGGCGTGCGGCAGAAGTCGGGTTTGCTGTCGCTTCTGAAGATGATGGTGATGTCTTGATATTGAAGGTCATTCAATCGCGCATTGGTAAAGAATATTTGCCAGAAAACGCAGAATGGGAGAAAAAGCAAACACAAATTGCCGAACAGATCGTTGGCGAACTCCGCGAAGTTGGCGAGCTTTTAGGGATAAACACACACTCAGACCTGCGTATTGGCACAGATATTTCTGATGTGATTATTGACGTTGCGCGTGAAGAAAAGGTTGATCTAATCATCCTCGGCACGAGCATCCGTCCCGGTTCTGATCGCCTTTATCTTGGTCCACAAGTTGAGCATATTCTTAATGACGCACCCTGTTCGGTGGTGGTCGTCAATTCACGTTGATGTCTAACTTGAGCTATTCATGAAGAAAACAACATCATGACACAAAAACGGGCGTAATCTTGATGGTCGCGCCCGTTCAATTTTATAGGTGAGGTTAACTGTGTTTACTTTTTGCGTGGCGGAAAGCGTGTTAATACTGTGACCGGTTCTGGTACAGTGATTCGCTTACCAACATCCATATCTTTCGCGCTGATCGGCTTCGCATTACGTGAGCCAGCGAAAACGTTGAGCTTGGTATTTTTCTTGGCATAGTCCAGCTTGACATAGGCTTGTCCCAATTGATACCCCTCGCTATCAATCGAGCAACTTGTGACAATACCAACGACACGCCCTTTGTCATTCACAAGTGGATCACCATGATGGGGTGGTCGTACCCCTTTGTTGTCTAAGCGGAAGCGCACAACTTTGGAGTCGCGTTTCATTTCATGGGCGATGTAGGCTTTACGTCCAACAAAAAATGGCTTCCATACTTTGACATAACTTGCGAAGCCCGCATCTGCCGGGTTCAGTGTTAAGTCTCCGGCGAGTTCGTTTCCATAGAGGGGCAGTCCCGCTTCCGTGCGTAGACTATCACGCGCGGCAAGACCACACGGGACAGCATCCAGCGCGACCAGTGTTTTGAACAAGTCGACTGCTTGATCGGGATGCGGGAAAATTTCAAACGCAATACGCTCACCCGTGTAGCCGGTACGGGAGATAATAAGATCAAACCCGCCGAGTGTAACGTTGGTTACGCCCGCCCAGCCTAAAGACTTCAGTTTGCGTTTGTTCTCATCATCAGAGGCGAGTTTCAGCAGAATGTTGAGACTTTCCTGACCCTGTAGTGCGATGTCTACACGACAATCTGTGCCATGTTGCGGGTCACGGAGATCGCGCATGTCAAAGCGATCCACCCCTTCGATGGTACGATACGGCTGTGCAGGGTCAATCATCACTGACCGATCTTTGACGGCACTCAGCCACGCCCAATTTTTATCATTATTGGAAGCGTTCACAACAGCTAAGAAGTGATCTTCAGCTAACCGATAGATCATCAGATCATCAAACGGAATACCATCAACATCGAACAAATAAGTGTAATGGGATTTACCGATACTTAATCCGAGTACATCATTGGTGGTAACAGTGTTTAGAAATGCCGCCGCCCCTTGACCTTTAAAGTCGAAAACGCCCATATGGGTCACATCGAAAATTCCGGCGCTTTGGCGTACAGCAAGGTGTTCTTCTGTAACGGAGCTATACCACACGGGCATATCATACCCGGCAAACGGAACAGTTTTCGCGCCGAGGTCCTTATGTAAGTCATAAAGCTCTGTGCGCTTAAGCTTGGCATCGTCTGGTTCTTGCCAGGTGAATTTGGGTAGGACATTGCCACCCTCCACATCGAATTGACTGCCACGGCTACCGACGAACCACGCTTTGTGGTCAGCATAATTGGCATCATCGCCCGCAAGTTCGGTTTTCCCATCATCAACGATGTCTACTGGTCCGGGTAACTTGCCATAGGGATCATTTTCTTCGATCATGACCATGGCATCCGAGAGCGCGCGCAACCATGTTGCAACCTGTGTTGCATCTTTGCCAAGATGGAGCAAATAGCCGTCCGTCATGTATTCTAATGTTCCCCGTGTGAGTTCTTCACCATCAATGCCAAGCACAGCGGTGGGCTGAGAATCTCCGAGGTTGAGCGCATAGACATCGCTAGTTAACGCATAATGCAAGAAATCTGCGGCGCGTTCACCAACTATCAAATACTGTCGATTCTGTGATTCTGGCGATGGTTCCTCTAAATAATGAAAATGCGGATAATCATCCACTGTGGCTTCTGTGTCAATGCCAACACTTTCAGCAAGCGCACGTACCCGTAAGCGCGCACTTTGTAACAGTTCAAAATTGATCTTGTTACGCGCTAATTTGCGTCTTGGGCTGGCGAGACTGTGTGGCTTAGAGCCAAGAATTAAATCTGCGATAATATCACCGAGTGTGTCGATTTCTGCTGTGCCAAAACCGCGTTGTGTGATCCATGGTGTGCCCAACCGTACCCCTGATGGGCGCAGAGGGCTGGTATCACCCGGAATGGTTTGTCGATTCGCTACAATACCAGCAAGATCGAGCAGACGCGCCGCCATATCTCCACTGAGCGGGGTGCCATCTTCGCCAGTATTGACCTTGCAATCGATATTGAGCAGGTGCGTATCTGTTCCGCCGAATGACACATGCATCCCGCGTTCCTGCAATTTGTCTGAAAGGCGTAGCGCATTCTCAATGGTGCGTTGTTGTAACGCACGGAATTGATCGGTAGCCGCGATCTTAAACGCTACCGCTAGCGCCGCCATCGTATTTATATGAGGACCACCCTGCTCACCGGGGAACACAGCGCGGTCAATTTTGCTCGAAAGGTCTTTACGATGTGTGATAATCGTCGCACCGCGCGGACCACCGAGTGTTTTGTGTGTGGTAAAGGTGACCACATCTGCGATACCAATCGGGCTATTATAGACACCCGCCGCCACCAAACCAGCAACATGCGCCACATCTGCTAGCAAATATGCACCGACTTCATCAGCAATTTCCCGATAAATTTGCCAGTCTGCTTGCCATGGGTAACTGCTATAACCGCCGATAATCATCTTCGGCTTGTGTTCACGGGCAAGCTCGCGCATGCGGTCATAATCGATCTTTTCTGTTTCTGAATCAATCCCGTAGGCGACGATATTGTAATATTTACCACTCCGGTTGACCGGACTCCCGTGTGTGAGATGTCCGCCTTCGATTAAATCCATCCCCATGACGGTATCACCGACATTGAGCAAGGCAGTATAAACAGCGTTGTTTGCAGGTGCGCCGGATAGCGCCTGTACGTTCACATACAGGTCATCCGCGCTCAGACCATTCGCCGCGAATAATTCTGCGGCACGGCGACGGGCGAGATTTTCAATAATATTGGCGTATTCGGTGCCCATATAATAACGGTCATCGCCGAGGCGACGATATTCCGGTAAACGGGCGTTATAGTCGAGGATCTCTTCTTGCGATAGATGACGATTTGCCTCAAGCGGATAGCCTTCAGCGTAAATGTTATGGAACGCTGAACTTAGCGCGTTGCGTACCGCGAATGGAATCGTGCTTTCAGATGGAATCATAATCAGATAACGCGCTTGACGGGCTGTTTCGTGCCGGATCAATTCCGCGACATCAGGATCTACATCTTTGAGCGTGCCCCTGACCAAATAATCCTGTATTTCATCTTTTGCAACCATTCACACCGTCCCTAATTTGTGTGATTTCAACAATGTGACGGATTGTATCATGAGGCTTAACAAGGCGCTATG
>DAOTXB010000901.1:0-3024 GCA_034435575.1 Anaerolineae bacterium | reverse complement strand
CGACCACGCGGATTTTGTGCGGCTTGCGCCTCTAAATAACCAACTTCCAGCACATCCGTCCGTATCCCGTTGATACGATCCGGGATGCGATCTTCAGCCGATAGTGCGCTGATCGGTTGTTTAGACTCAACTAAGATCACGATTGACGGTTCCCCATCATCCTCCTGATTCTTGCGCCCTGTCGCCACGCCGACGACGTTCGCCCGACGGAATAAATCTTCCTGGTAGGCAGTTTGTGCCTGTAAAACCCGTTGGAACATGGATGATTGCATTGCACTCTCCCTTCAAACGTTTTTCTAACGATATGGTTAATTTTAGCATGAGGGCGCATTCTGTGCCTCAGAAATTCGCGTTATTGTGCTTTATCTGCGCTAAATTCCATAATCATCTCATCTGCGATGGTATAGCGTATGACAATCGGATGACAGCAAACTTCGCAGTCCTCGACATAATGTTGGGTCGGCGCGGTGGGGTCGATGAGCATCGAAATTTCTTGCCAGCAATAGGGGCACATGAAAAAATATTCTTGCTCATCCAAGACCGTGTCGCTCCAACAATGATTTAATGTAAGCGCGGGAAACGGCTTTTAGCTCGTTCAGCAGTGCTGGACGCAAATTTTCATCCGCTTCGTCGATCATCGTCACCTGTGTTTTGACAATCGACACCAACACCAATACCGCGATAATGCGCCCGTCTTCTGGCAGATGAAAGCGACGGGCGAACAACGCGTCGAATTGTTCCACGATGTCTTGATAAAATTCTTCGCCAGCGCTCGTCAGGCTGTCCAGCCCATATGACCCATAAAACATTGGCTTAAAGCCCGGATTATTCATGTAAAAGTCGTGGAATGTGTCGATCAGCCGATCACATTGCTCAAACGGAGTCATCTGCTCATCGGCGCGGAACTGCTCGCCCATAATCGCCCGCAATTCGGACAAATAGCGTTCTGAGAGTGCCATCAAAATAACGTCTTTATTCGGGAAAAATTGATACAGCGACCCGATTGAAGTCTGCGCTTCTGTGGCAATCTGATTGGTCGTTACGGATTCGTATCCATGTTCAGCGATTAAACGGGCGGTTGCGTCAAGGATTTTCTTCACGCGCTCTTGCCCGCGTTTGCGCTGTGGCACACGACGCATCGCACTTTTTTCTGCCATAAGATTATCATTCTCGGTGTGGATCATATGTGAAATATTGTGTGAAAAGTATAGCATAAGTGCCGATTTACGGTGAAAAGACGCGTTGTTATTCTGTAGGAAACTCTAAGTTGTGAGGCACGCCGTATAATGATCGCACTCGTTTAATTAACTGATTGTTGACGACAATGGAAAATTTACGAACTTACGAAAGCGTTTGTGAACATTACGAATATTTACATTTATAGTGAGACTATAAGACGACACAATAAGAACGTGGATAAACACAGTGACCATCGAACTCACCTACAATGCATCAATAAAGCAACCTAATATCCTGTGGAAATTCCATGCGCCGTGGACATGGGTAGATTTTTACGACGCGCTCGACGAACAGCGTAAATTATTGGCTGGAGTGAGCCAGCGGATTGACCTGATTGTTGATCTTAACGATGCGTATCCTTTACCAAAGTATTTGCTCCAACATTTTTTCTTTGTCGCGCACAATGAAAATGTGACACCGTTCAAGGATTCCTATATGGTTGTGGTCGGTGCAAACGCATTTCTTCGGATGATTGGTGCGGTCATGTTGCGCCATTTCCCGATGGCAGGACATGGTCTGCGCTTTGCAACCAGCCAGAGGGATGCCGCTGATGTGCTTACCGAATTGTATCTGCGTGATGATTACGAAAAAATGATGGTTACATATCTGGATTCGATGATCCCAACGCCTTCAGCACAGGTATGATCGCTTCTGCCGCTTTTCCTCTGTGGCTAAGGCGGTTTTTATCATCTTCGGGGATGTCCGCGAACGTCACAGCCTGTCCGTCAGGGATGAATATCGGATCATAGCCGAAACCGCCAGTACCATTACTTTCTGCCTGTGCAATGCGACCTCTACAGATACCCTCTCTGGTATGGGTGGTCTTTTCCACATCTGGTAAAGCAACTGCAATTACACACACAAATTCTGCACCCCGTTTTTCATCCGGTATATCCTGCAACTCGCCCAATAATTTTTTGCGTTGTTGTGGGCTTTTCATACCCGCGCCCCCATACCGTGCGGAATATAAGCCGGGTCGTCCGTCCAGCGCATCAACACACAATCCGCTATCATCGGCGAGGGTGGCTAACCCACTGGCATCTGCATAAGCGCGTGCTTTGAGGATCGCGTTTTCGGTAAAGGTGGTGCCGGTTTCTTCCACATCCAGCGAGCCTAAGCCGATGTCGCCCAGTCCAACCACCTCCACCGGAGCATCCGCCAATAAACGCTGATATTCTTTAATCTTGCCTGTATTCTGTGTGCCTACCAAAAGTCTCATCGTCACCTATATTCGCTCTGTGGTTATTTTCTGCCTAGCATAGCGGATACCTGCTCAAATCAACAGATAATATTCGCGCTAAAGGGTGCGGTGAGTGCTACAATAGACAGAGTATTTCATTAAAGTGTAAATTATCAGCATAGAATTTGAGATGTTTTCGTAAGCATAATCGTAGCATGAGATGAGGTGTGAATGACATTACCAAATATGCAGAGTTCTTTTTGTTCCAGCCGTTCCCGTGTGGTGGATGAACCGTTGTATGGCACAGCACGACACGCTGGTGTGTATATCATCATAGAATGGAACGAAAAATTCCCAAATGAGGCGATCAAAGCCTTCGTGGGTCAGGTTTTTCAGGGAGAATTACAGGAGAAATGGCGCGCCTTGCTAGATCGTTTACCGATGCCACAGGTACAGTTGATCCGTCAGCGGGGATTCTCTATTGACGAAGACGGGTTGAGCGTATTTATCGCAGTGCCGAAAGAACACAGTCCCCTACTCTACGAATTTCGGCTGAATAGCTATAAGGAAATACTTGATCTAGATATTGTCGCGATGGTGAATGG
>DAOTXB010000900.1:0-9368 GCA_034435575.1 Anaerolineae bacterium | reverse complement strand
TTATGAATCCGTTTACCGTTCGCATCACGCCTTGCGGGATCAAAAAATACCGTATCGCCCTGCATCGGCAATCCATCGTGTAAATCTGCTACCATGAAGCGGGCACGCGATGTCAAGCCAAGCACCTCCACGTTGTATCGTGCTATCGCCACGCGCACCGGGTCAATATCAATTCCGACCACGTTATGCTCATGCTGTGCAAATGTCAGTGAATCCGCGCCGATCCCACAACCCGCGTCAATCACCGTGCCTGTTGCCATCTGCCCTGCCCGATAACATCGAATCAGTGGATCACTCGCCTGTTGTAACGCGCTGTGCGTAAACAACATTCGTTTTGCATCTTCGCCAAATTTATCAATCGCTTTTTGTCGTAGTCGCGCCTGTGTTAGCGCACTACTCGCTTGTTCCGCGCCATAGGTTTTACGTAATCGGGTCAATAATGGGAGGATTTTTGCGTCAGAGAGGTCATCATCGGCAAGTTCGTTGAGTAACAAACGTCCACGATCAGAGATTAAGAAGTCAATATCTGCGAGAGTAACCAACACATATCCTATTCGTCGGGTGCTTCAGCAGTATTAGGATCAATATCAACATAAACGGTCTGTGTACGATCAAGTACATCCACAGGCGGGTTGAGTGTCAGCGGAATTGTCCATGCCTTCGCTACAGTTTTGTCGAATTTACCAACCTTGTTAATGCCACTAATATGCCCTGCGATCACCGCCGGTTGCATGAATCCTACCGCCTTCGGCAAACTGCTAAACGCGAGCAACATCGGGGCATCGTTATTCTGAACAGCCAGTGCCTGCCATGTAATCATCTCATTAGGTTCCATACGCCAAACGGGTTTATTGGGTGTCTGCAAAATCAACAAATGCACATAACGCCCTTTGAAATCCGCCAGGGTCAGACGATCATCATCGTTCGCGGCGACCTTTTGCACACGTTCTAACGTATCTGATGTGGTATGAGGCTTCTCGCCACGAATCAACACACCCACTGGCAAGGGGGATGCAACCGCAGTTTCAATTAATATACGTGTATAGCCCTCATTTTCAAGCTGTCGCCCGTCATGCTCGGAAACCTGCCCACGTGGATTAACCATAATTAAGCGTCCACCAGCACGCATCACCCGAAGAACCGCCCGATAAAATTGATCATCTGGTCTATGGTCAAAGGCGACTACTGCATCAATACTACCCATAGAAACAGCCTCATCCCATGTCTTTACATCAGACGAAACTGCAATAACGTGTAAATCATCACGGAGTTCGCGCAAAACTTCGCCTGCCTGACCACCAATATCAAGCAGGTTCAACTGCGAGGCACTCGGGGGCAAATGTTTTGCCATCGCCTCAATAAATAATTGTGTTAATCCATCGGACATCGTTTATTGATCTGCTTTTGCCGCATCCCGAATCAATTTCACTAATTCCTTCCATTCTTCCCTAAACAGATGAATGGTAGCAGAGCCAAGTTCAATATGATAAACGTCCTCGCCATCCGGTTCTTCAGAAAGCCAGGCAATATAATTCTCTGTTTCCGCCAGTGTATCAGTCGGAATATCATCGCGACTCATCAGTGATCCTTTCTAGTGTCAAATTTCAATTCAATTTGTGATTAATCTTGTGACGGTGTGCCCCTTGTCACGGGCGCTTCTCTTGTACGTGGACGCGCTCGAAAGACCATAATTACAGTCGAACCGCGTCGCCAGATCATCAAGAACCATCGCGCCGCAAACCCGCGCTGTAATGCGTTTTCCACAACAACCGGAGGTGGGAACGGGTCAATATCAAACAGTT
This sequence comes from Anaerolineae bacterium, assembly GCA_034435575.1. Lineage (GTDB taxonomy): Bacteria > Chloroflexota > Anaerolineae > Aggregatilineales > Phototrophicaceae > JAVJSU01. The sequence goes on along the minus strand of DAOTXB010000900.1, from coordinate 7,566 downwards.
TTCCATAGACATACACACCAAACAACCGGAGTGTCGCCACTGCGGGTGCCGCCAGAATAATGCCAAGTATCCCCGCCACACTCGCGCCAGTGATAATAGCAATAATCACCACAACCGGGTGCAAGTTCAGGCTTCCTCCCATGATGCGTGGCACCAGAAACAATGCTTCCAGATTCTGAATACCCGTCCACGTAATCGCCACTGTCAACGCGAAGGGCAAGCCTTCTAAAAATGGAAATGTTGTCGATTGCGAAATAAGCGCGATAAAGAACGCGGGAATTAACGCCAACGCCGGACCAATATTCGGGATAAACTCCAGCAACCCCGCCATTAGCCCAAAAATTAACGGATTCGGCAAGCCGAGGATCAACGCCGCAATGTACACTGCAAACCCCACCGCCGTACATAATAATAACTGACCGCGCAAATATGCATGCCAGACCTTGCCAAGTTCATACAATAAACGACGGACATCACCACGATACGCTTCCGGTGTGTACACAATCACATTATCGGTAAATCGCTCACCATCCCGTACCAGATAGAACACAATCACCAGCAAAAAGGCAACATTTACCACTGCGGTAAAAAATCCACCTAACACACCAAACGCCGGTCCTGTCAAACTGCCCAAAGACCCCAGAAAGCGTGATACGATAGCGAAGACATCAAAATCCCCACTACTCATAAAATCCGTTACATTTTCGCGTCCGGTAATCTCCTGAAAACGCTCCATAGGGATAATCGGCTCGCCATCAATGATGATCTCGGTTGTGCCAATTGCAAGCGGTTGACTAAGCCAACGATCCACATCTGTTTGTAGGCTTTCCAAAAATTCTGGAATACTATCACCCACCTGCACCACCTGATCAACTAACACCGGCGCAACAATGAACCCGACCAACGAAAATAGCGCTAGCACCACTACAAACGTCAACGCCACCGCCAACGCCCGTGCCCGAAATGGCAACACAACGCGCAAAAAGCGGTTTTCAATCACATTCGCAATCGGGTAAAGCAGGTACGCCAGCAAGGTCGACGCGATCAACAGCGGGAACAAGCTCGCAAGATTGATCAACACAAAGCCAAGCACCACCAGACAAACAAGAACCACGTTCCGTTTGGTGCGGGCACTCCACCGTGATGAGCTAATCTGTGGTGGTTGTAAACTCAACGCAAATTCCTTGTCATTATCGTGCCAGAATCGTTATAGCTAATGCACACCATAACTATCCCTATTTTATGCTGAAACAACGAAAACAAAAAGCGTGCCAATCATCGACTGACACGCTTATAGGCATTTTGTCTAGTGGACTATCGGCGATTGCCACCACCGCGATTGCCGCCACGGTTGCCACCGCCACGATTACCGCCACGACGACCACCGCCGCTTCCGCGATCTTTTTCTTGCGCTTCTTCAGCTGTCCAGCCTTCTAAAACTGCTTGACGGCTCAGACGAACCTTGTTGCCTTCGATGTTGGTGACCATCACCATGATTTCGTCACCCATCTTGACTTCGTCTTCGATTTTCTCTACACGATAATCAGCCAATTGGCTGATGTGTACCATACCATCCTGACCGGGTAGGAATTCTACGAACACACCATACGGTTCGATACGATTGATCTTCCCCGTATAAATACGCCCGATTTCTGCTTCCTCGGTCAAATCTTGGATTGTTTGTACGGCAATATCTACCGATGGACCATCTGAACCAGCGATAAACACGGTGCCGTCATCCTGAATATCAATCTTAACACCGGTACGATCTTGAATACCACGAATGACCTTACCACCCGGACCGATGACTGCGCCGATTTTTTCAGGATCAATCTTGACTGTAATCATACGGGGTGCATATTCATTGAGGTCTTCACGCGGTTTACCGATAGCATCAGACATGACACCCAGAATTTGCAAACGGGCATCCTTCGCCTGTTTCAACGCCTGACGCATCACATCCTGAGAGACACCGGTAATTTTGATATCCATTTGCAAGGCAGTAATACCGTCTTCTGTACCGGCTACTTTGAAGTCCATATCACCGACATGATCTTCCAAACCTTGAATGTCAGTCAAAACAGCGATGCTATCGCCCTCTTTCATCAAGCCCATCGCAATCCCTGCAACCGGACGTGTGATCGGCACACCAGCATCCATTAACGCCAGCGTACTACCACAAACACTCGCCATAGAGGTACTACCGTTGGAACTCATGACTTCGCTCACAACGCGAATGGTATAGGGGAACTGATCTTCCGGTGGGAGCATCCCACGTAGCGCTGTTTCTGCCAATGCACCGTGACCAATTTCACGACGTTTCGGACCGCGCAACATATAGGCTTCACCCGTGCTGTACGGCGGGAAGTTATAGTGATGCAAATAGCGCTTATTGTCGTCAGGGCTTAAGCCGTCCAAATCCTGAGAGTCACGCGGGGTACCCAGTGTGGCAATAGACAATACCTGTGTTTCTCCACGTTGGAACAAACCAGTACCATGTACACGCGGCACAACGCCGACTTCAGCAGAAAGCGCACGGATTGTCACGGTGTCACGACCATCAGGACGTACACCATCGTTGACAATGCGTAGACGAACATGCTTCTTCACCAGAGATTGCACCGCATCCTTCACATCACCGATGCTAATTTTCGCGTCTTCATCATCGGTTTCTGCGTTACGTGCTTCATATTCTTCGACCAGCTCATCGGTCAATGTGCGCGTGAGTTCGCTACGTACGCTACGATCTGTGTTTTCCACAATGATCTGACGAATTTTGTCGCCAACTTTAGATTCAACCTCAGCCTTGAGGTCTTCGTCCAGTAATTGGGTTTCAAACTCGCGCTTCTCTTTACCAAGTTGCTCGCGCATGTCTTTTTGCAGTTGAATGAGCGGTTGCATGGATTTATGCGCCAGTTCTAGCGCCTCTAACATCACTTCTTCATCCACTTCATCCGCACCACACTCCACCATATTAATCGCGTCTGCAGTACCAGCAACGCGCAGGTCAAGTGTGCTATTCTCCATCTCAGAGAATGTCGGGTTAACCTTAAGTTCGCCGTCGATATAACCAACGCGAACACCGGCAACCGGACCATTCCAGGGAATATCAGAGATCATCAGCGCGGTACTCGCGGCGGTAATCCCCATCATATCTACTTGATGTTCTTGATCGTGACTCAGGGACATCAAAATGACCTGTACCTCGTTACGCATACCCTCCGGGAATAGCGGACGTAACGGACGATCAATCACACGGGAAATTAAAATCGCCTGTTCAGACGGACGACCTTCACGACGGAAGAAACTTCCGGGAATACGCCCACCGGCATATAACTTCTCTTCATAATCGACACTCAACGGGAAGAAGTTAATCCCCGGTCGTCTGCCACCCATAGTTGCGACAGCAAATAACAGCGTTTCGCCAACTTGAATCGTTACGGCTCCACCCGCCTGTTGCGCGAGTTTACCCGTTTCTACTACAATTTCCTCACCACCAACCTCAACCGAGAAGCGGTGTGCTTTGTTCATGGGTTCTACCATAAATGTGTTGCCTCCATTTCAAAATGAATTGGCACACCCGACAATCAGGGACTGGGAATTGAGACTAAATACAGCCTGCATTTAGACTCAGTTTCCAATTCCTGCTTCATCGAGCGTGCCATGTGTTTTCACTTACGTATATACTGCCTTACAAATCAAATGCGCCTCACAGTATACCATAAGGCGCAATCCATGACATTTATCTATAATGTCGTCACTCAAGGTGATCAACCTACGCACCACTATGGCAAACGCCAACGTCAAGGCGATTACCGGCGCAGATTCAGTCGCTTCAACAATTCACGATAGGTTTCCGGGCTCTTACGGCTAACATAGCGCAGATGCCGGCGACGCTGACCCACCAGTTTGAGCAACCCACGACGAGAATGCTCATCATGCTTGTGCATCTTCAGGTGTTCGGTCAGTTGGTTAATCCGTGTCGTCAGAATCGCTACTTGTACTTCCGGTGAACCGGTATCGCCTTCGTGTCGTGCGAAGTCTTTGATGATCGTTTCTTTTTCGTTTGCTTCAAGTGCCATTGAATATCCGTCCTCAATTTGGCAATTAGTCACCATGTAGACTGGATCGGGTAGTCCACAGGTCGTTTTCGATTAAGCTTTTGCATTGTAGCAGAGGCTGTGCTTACTGCCAATCCCCAGCGCGAAATTACAATTCTTCTCGTTCCGCGATCAAATTCACCGTATGATGTGTACGGAAAAGGCTATATTGTCCACTCCGCCCCGGCAACAGGTTCAATACATTTTCTGTTTCCATGATAGAGAACCATAATGGTAAATTCCACTCATTCTCGTCGAGTGTCGCCGCGATGCTCTGGGTAGAAACCAGCATATTCCGGTTATAGAGTTTGAGCAATAGAATGATAAATTCATCACGTTCGCTCAAAATTTTATGCGACAGCGTGTTATCCGTGACGATAGAGATACCCTTCGTCTGATACTCACTCTGTGGGTTTTCATATTCACTGACATCTGCCGAGCCGTGTGCAACCAGATACTCTACCGCACGTTGAAAGGACATCCCCGAGTCATAATCTCGCAAACGCCGATGCAAACTACCCAACGGGCACCATGCAAAATTCCGAAAACTCGTGAACTGCTCCACACTGACCACAATCCGGCGCACCATCTCCGCCGTATCCGGTTCCATGCTGATAAGTTCATCCAGCGTGATGGATTCCCAATCTTCTACAGATTCTTCAGCCGAGTATTCATCCTCATCTGTCAGCGTGTAGGTATCACACAGTTTGATGACCGGCACCAGATCTTCAGGATTATGGCGGTGTGGTACCAATTGACGCTCTAGCACTTGCTCACGTACAAGGCAATCAATCCAATGAGAGCGCCACTGATCGTCACCATTACATCCCGGACGGTCTAAATCACGATCCATCGCCAACCCTTTGAGCAAGAAGCCATAGTTGACATATTCCCACCCACGCACCATCAACGTATTTTCCACGCGCCGCACGATGCGATCTTGTATCAGGCGTGTTTTGTCGACCACAGGGTGCCCCGCGTTCATCATAATACGCCCATCATTGGAGGTCAGCTTCAAAATACCAAGCGAAATTGCCTGAGAAACAAGGTCATCACCACGATCATCAGAGACAACCGCCCCGACCTGTTTTAGTTGGGCAATTAAGTGAGTGACAGTGATCTCCTCTTTTTCAAGGTCGTTTGCTACACGATCAAATTGAATAATCACACTCGTCCACTGTGACGGCGTGAAACTATCCGCGCTCTCTTCAGTGATGGTCGCGGAACTCAGGGATTGATGCGTCTGCAAATTGGTAAAGTCATCAATGTACTCAACAGTAAAGCCGGGATTATTCTCCAGTTGACGGCTCGTGCTCCCGCGCACACCCCATACAATCACTGTGCGATTATTCTTGATAAGCGCGTTCAACACATCGTTAAAATCGCGGTCTCCACTGGCAAGTACATAAACATCCGCGCCATCGTTATGATTCGAATCCGTCAATACGTCGCGCGCAATGCGTATGTCTGCGCTGTTTTTTCCTGGCAAATTAAAGACCGGATCAATATTGGCGAGTGCAAGTCGGCTTGGTGCCTCATCAGCGATCTCGCGCCCATTAGAGTCAACCAGCGGTGGGAGCGTTCCCCGTTGTCCCCAGGGTGCATACGCCGACATTTTTACAACGTGTCCATGCGCCTTTGCTTGCGTCACAAATCGCTCAATCAGATGATCAAGATTGACGACAAACCCCTGTTCGTTCAAGCTAATCGCAATATTCTCAAAATCAACATAAACCGCCACATTCTTCGATTGAATACCTAACAGGGATTCTAGCGGTTGGAAAACAACATCATCGGCGAATTCTGTGCCCTTCAACACATCAACAGACCCCCACATACGCACTCGTGCATTGCGAGTCACCTTGACACGTCGAATAACCGGCAATAAGTCGCGGCTTGTTGTCGCCAGAATCAACTCATCTACCGGCTCTGGATCATATGAGAAATAATGAATGATCAATGTATCAGCGAGTTTATCGCGATGGGGCATGTCAAAAACATCGTAACCCGCCGCCTTAAAGATGTACTCACGCTCCATCTGTCCCTGAGCGCGATAATGTTCCCAATTCGCAACAGCAATCGCTTTAAGACGATCAGCACTAACCAGACCTGCCGCTAATGCCGCACTGCCTCTTAACCCAACAGCCAACTCTTGCAGGTCAACAGCGATGCTTCGACTTCGAAAATGTTCGAGTAAATCATCGACATCTACAATTAAATATGCAGCCATGTAATCCTAATCCTAAAAAAATATTATCACCAGCACTCTGGCGTAAGGCGCGGTTTCACGTTATCTAAACGTTTACACCACTGCCCATATATTCAGTATGTCCCGTTTTTGCGTGAACTTTGTAAAAGCGTGGAATGTGAAAATGTATCTTCAAAACAATAATCTCAACGGTAACATCTGTTTAATTAAGTATTTTGTTTTCTATTATCTATGGTGATTGTATCCAATACAATTGTTTAAATGTGACGAAGTCTCACCACTTCTTTTATTTCAACCTACACACTAAGCGCTTATTATATGACAATAAACATTAAAAGAAGGTTAGATTTATGCTAAACTGCTTAATCTTTATGCATTGACAAGCATTTTACGCAAAAGGAGTACCCGATATAGGCACTCCTATTTTATGCAATCTTGATTGTGCAATTTGCCGAACGTCACAAATTACGGCATTAAGCTAATACGCCTTTGCAAACAATGCTACCTGTTCAGCATCATTACCCGTATAGAAGCATTTTCCCGTTCCGCCCGGTTGCTCTAAGGGGAAACAGCGAATTGTCGCACCGGTATCATCCTTGATCTTGCGTTCCTCGTCATCACTGCCCGCCCAACGACAACGCGCCCAACCACCACGCCCGACTACTTGACGAAATTGGTTATAATCATCGACATCATGAATGTTCTCATCACGGAAGTCTTCTGCCTGCTTAAGCATATTCGCCTGAATTTCTACCAGCAAATCCTTTACCCGTTCAGCAATCCCATCCTGAGAGACAAATTGCTTACCCGCACGTCCGGGCATATCACGACGCGCTAATACCGCATTATCTTTTTCGACATCCTTAGGACCAATCTCAAGTCGCACCGGCACGCCGCGCATTTCCCAGTCATTGTATTTGTAACCGGGCGTTTCATCACGATCATCCAGATGCACCCGAATATCTGCATCGCGTAATTCTGCGATCAGGCGGGTGATTACCTCCATTACCGGTCCACGTTGGTCATCATTACGATAAATCGGTACCGCAGCCACCTGAATCGGGGCGAGGCGGGGCGGCAAACGCAACCCGGTATCATCACCATGCGTCATCACCACACCACCGACCATGCGCGTGCTCATGCCCCATGATGTCGTCCAGCAGTATTCTTCGGTATTATCCTTGGATAGATACTTAATATCGAATGCCTTCGCAAAATTCTGACCCAAATTATGGCTCGTGCCAGATTGCAACGCTT
>DAOTXB010000899.1:0-10054 GCA_034435575.1 Anaerolineae bacterium | reverse complement strand
CCTGATGCACCGTACAGCTTCGGCACATTGATGCAGGCGCAAGCGGCAGGCGACCTTGAAGCCTTACAAACGCATAAACGTCGTGCGATCCGCCTCCACATCAGCGGGAGCGTAAGTGACGGCATCAACAAATTACTGTCAGCAATTGATTTCGTCGAAGATCGCAATCAGTAGTCACTAGCCGATCATGCAACAACAAAACACAGTCCCCATTCGCCTGAACGAATGGGGATTTTTGTTTACAATTTTTATGAATTTTTCTCGAATTTTGCGCTGTTAAGCTGGAAAAGTCATCATAAGCGGTGTTGAATAGAGATAACCCGTAAGTAAATTGTCATGTTTGTGTGCCATCATCGCCCTATAATCCATCCCTCAAATATGACCATTTTGGGTTATACTATACCTATTAACGAGAGACAGTAAGAACCGAATTTATGTATCAAAAAAGATCCTCTAGCTTTGGGTTATTTCGTATTATTTTATTGGGCATCCTCGCCGGTGGCGCGTTCTTTGCGTTTGATGCATGGCGCAATTCACAGGACAATAGCACACCTGCATCGCCTCCTGTCGCCGTCGATAACGATACAACACAGGGTCAAACGATTGCTGATGCACAAGCGGTAGATACCGAGACAACAAATACCACCGATGCAAGCGCCAATTCGCTTTATGTATCCCAGATCAGCGAATCAGCGGAAATTCTTATTCCGACGGTGGGCATCACCGCATCGATCACACAGGCGTATTTGGACGGCACAAGCTGGGATGTTAGCCATTTAGGGACAAGTGTCGGGCATTTGCAGGGTACATCATGGGTGAGCGACGCGCCGGGGAATATCGTGCTGTCCGGTCATGTCGAGCTTTCTGATGGGCGACGCGGTGTTTTTGCTGAACTTGATCAGATGTCCGTCGGCGAGAGAATCATCATCACCGAAGATGGCGAAGAGCGTGTCTATATGGTCGTGGCGATTAGCGAAGTCGAGCCTTCAGACCTAACCCCGTTATATCCAACCGAGTTTGAACGGCTTACGCTCATCACCTGCGGCGATTACGACTTTTTCTCTGATGAATATCAGGTGCGTACCGTCGTTATTGCAGATCGCATCAGCTAAACACCATGACCGACGATGTAAGAATCACGCCGGAACATCCCCCCTTCTGGCAGAGACCATTATCATGGATCATCCGGCAAATTCTGGCGAGAATCTATTATGTCGGGTCGCCGGTGGTCTTATTGGTACAGGCACCCCCCACCGTGTGTGTGAAAGCCTTAAATAACGCGTCTAAGCCGAATGTGCGCCAATTGCACCTGTCTAAGCTTTATGCAGATGGCAGACGCTATGCCATCCAACCACGTCGCGAGGGTTTTCGTCTGACGACGACCAGCAAAGTCATCTGGCATTATCGACGGCGCACCTCTTATGCCACCGTGATGCGCGGTGAATTTAACGAATCGGGCGATACCACCACCCGCCTTGACCTACGCGGACGGATCAATTTATTGTATCTGTTTACCAGTATTTCTTTTATGATCCCCTTCTTCATGACTAGCATCTTGATCTATACCACCTGGCAACCGTTACTTGTGCTGACAATCTTGCTGGTGATGTATGGATTATCATGGGCTGGTCACCGTTTTCATGCACAATTAGAGGTCAATGAAATGATCTGGTTTGTGCAAACCGCCCTTCAGGACTTTATCCCATCAGACATGATGCTGTTGGATGCTGGCGAAGACGACGGCGTGGTCTATGATCCACATGAATTTGAAGAAGAGTGGAAAAAGTTCTACGAAGCCCACAAACCCGAACAATAATTCTCCATACGCATATACCCCATGCTAGCCATAACGTAAAACACCAACCTGTGTTGTGCTATTTTTTAGGCACGACTCACAACTGTCTAGCCTCCTGTAGAGGGTTGCCCTGTTTGCCTGTGGGTTCAGCCATAGGGAAAATAGTTAAGCATTGGCTACTCAATTTTGATGCAATTGCGTCAAAACACGCCATACCTAAAGGCTACGTGTCCAAAAAAAAGGTATGATAGTACAAGAAGATGGTCAGCATTTTCCACAAAATGACCCACATAACACCGCAACTTTGCGGGTCAATGCGGATACTATGCACTACTGAAAGAGGACGTTTTGCGATGGTGGCGACTCCACAATTTGGCGCACAGCCAATCGGTCCCTACAAGCTAAAAGCACGCATCGGGCAAAATAACATCACCGGCGTTTATGAAGCACTACACCGTGATACAGGCGAAGAGGTTGCCCTGCGTCTATTTTATAATGTTGAGCAAGAGGATATACGCGAAAAATTTACGGAACGCGTGAAAGATGTCGCCAATTTATCGCATCCGGCACTTGTCCCCGTGATCGATCATGGTGTGACCAAGGATGTAATCTATCTAGCAATGCCAATGATGTCCGGCTCATCGCTCAAAAAACGCCTCACGCTTAAGCAGACGATCACCAACCACGAAAATCTATTGCCCGTAGAAGAATTGCCCTCATTGGGCGAAGTATCCGCGATGTTGGATCGTTTAGCGGATGCGCTAGACTATCTGCACGGGCGCGATATGGTGCATTATCATATGCAACCCAGCAATGTGCTCTTTGATATTGATGGAAATACCTTTCTTGCAGATACAGGAATCGCGCGTATTTTAAAAGTGGTGTTCTCGTTACAGGCAACAAACGCCATCAACACCAACCCTTATGCACCGCCGGAACAATGGGCGGGCGAGGTCGCTGTTGCCGCGTCCGATCAATATGCGCTGGCGTGTGTCATTTATGAATTGGTGACCGGACGACCACTCTTTCAATCGAACAGTATTTTTAAACTGATGAACATGCATATGAACGAATTTTTGATCCCGCCACATCATGTGCGTTCGGATGTTCCGGCAAATTTAACGAATGTGCTGGTTCGTGCGCTGGCAAAATCCCCACAGGAGCGTTATGCCACTGTGCGTGAGTTCGCGACTGCTTTTCGAGAAACGGTGTCGGGGTATATGGGCACAAAGACCGATTTTTTCACCTTTGATGTCAAGCAGAATCAACGGGGAGAATCGCATCATCACACATTTGTCGTCCCCAACGCACATGCACCCACCGCCCACAAACCTATTGAGCACAGCTTGAAACAGGCAAATTATTCCTACTGGCAAGACGACCAGAACAAAGTCGGCAGTGTGTTATGGAAGGACAACGTGCGCCATGCAGTCAAATATGCCACCTGTGTCATCTTGCCCATCTCAACCAATACGATGCAGTCTGATTGGGTCAAACTCGCATTATCCTATGCAAAACGCTATGAAAAGCCCGTGTATGCGGTCTTGATGGATGAAGAAATCCGCAACACTACACAATTCGAAAAAGTTTTTGATGCGAGAGAAGATCAATCCGGTGCATTACAAAAATTATGTACCTACATCGGCAAAAATAATGATAAAAATGGCTGATGAACGTGCAACAATCGTAAAAAACCTGCGAAATAATCACGTTCTACGGCAAAACGTTAATAATTGCATATGCGATTTACAATAAGATAGTGTACAATTTCAATATGCAGAACACAGTGACGTAGCCAATAGCACCTATTATCCCTGTTATTTGCCGTTTTAGACGGTGTAACGGGTCACTTTTGCAGTTAAAGGCTACGACCCACAGCAATTTGATCGTTGTATGCTTGACAGGAGAAGACCGTTGTCAAAGTCACGTACCGAACAACTGGTTGAACGCTTGCGTGATCTTCAGGCAAGCTCTGGAGATGTAGAAGCCGCCGCCGTCGTTAGTGTAGACGGCTTAAGTATGGCATCTTCACTGCCGGCTGACATTGAAGAAGACCGTGTAAGTGCCATGTCTGCCGCGATGCTTTCGCTCGGTGAAAGAATTTCATCGGAGTTGGGACGCGGTCTATTGGATCAGGTTATGGTTAAGGGAGAAAATGGCTACGTTATCCTCACCGCGGTTGGTGAAGAAGCCGTTTTGACCGTCCTCGCCCGTGAAGGCGCAAAACTTGGTTTGATCTTCCTTGATGTGAACCGGACGGTAGAAGCCCTGGAGGGGATCGTATAGGGTGTGTTGGGTGTATATTCTCACCTCATTACGCCTTAACCTTACCCGGTATTACCCGATAGAAAGAAGTCCAATCCCGTGCCTTTGCTAGAACAGAGCGGTCTGTATTACCCGAATCGCTTTGCGCGTTGGTTTTTCCTCGCCACTGATGATGTTATGGGAAAACACGGACTAAGCGCGATTCTTGGTCTTGCCGGGCTAGAATCGTTTATGGAGAACCCACCAGCCGACGATATGTCGCGCCAGTTTGACTTCGCGAACATCGCGGCGTTGAACCAGGCACTAGAAGATATGTACGGAGCGCGGGGCGGGCGCGGTATGGCGTTGCGTATTGGCAGGGCGAGCTTTTCATATGGTATGCGTCATTTTGGCGCATTCTCCGGTATGAACGCCCAAGCCTACCGCGATTTACCACAGGCAAAACAAACTGAAATCGGCTTAAAAGCGTTGGCGAACGTTTTCACGCGCTTTACCGACCAGGATACCATCCTAACAGAACAGGATGACTCATATCTGCTATCTATTGAAAATAGCGCAGTTGTATGGGGACGCATCACCGACAAACCAGCTTGCCATATGCTCATCGGGATCATGCAAGAGGCGCTTCACTGGTCTACCGGTGGCTATGAATTTATCGTACAGGAAACCGCCTGTCGTGCCTCCGGTGGCGATCAATGTGTCTTTAAAGCCAATAAGAAACCAATCGGCTTGATGAACAAAGGCTAACCCTATGCGGTTAAGTTATGGTGTAATAGTCGCACTTTTGTTAACCAGCCTGCAACAAAATTATGACGCATGTGATACACTAGAACTAACGTATTCGCACCATCATAAGCTGGCGAAAATATTAGTAAAATAAGGGGTAACCGTTGTGGATAAACCTCACATTTTAATTGTTGAAGATGATCTCGACCTGTCGGAAATGCTGAATGCTTACTTTCGCGTCCAAAATTACGAAGTATTCACCGCTGGATGGGGAGAAGAAGCCTTACAAATTAGTCGCGATCAAGAACTTGATCTGATCGTGCTCGACATCCGTTTACCGGATATTGATGGTTATGAGGTCTGTCGCCAACTCCGTCTACAACGTCGCACACAGGACACACCAATCATCTTCCTGACTGAAAAACGGGATCGCGTGGATAAGTTACAGGGGCTTGAGCTGGGTGTGGTCGATTATGTGACAAAACCCTTTGATATTCAAGAATTACGCTTACGCATCCGTAACGCAATTAACCGCGCCAACCGCCAAACATTGGTCAACCCGGTCACTGATTTACCGGAAGGTCAAAGTGTGGAAGATCAATTGCGCCAGCTTCTTTCCCGTGACGAACAATGGGCAGTGCTCCAGATTTCGATCAACAGCCTGAGCCAATTCCGTGAAATGTACGGTTTCGTCGCGGCGGACGATGTATTGCGGGCGGTCACATTAATGGTACGCAACGCAGTCCGTGAACATGGTGATTCCAACGATTACGTTGGGCACTTAGATGCGGAATCTTTCATCATCATCACAGCACCGGATAACATCACCCGCATTCGTGATCGTATCGAAACACGAATCAAGCAATCGCGTGAATATTTCTACCCGCTCAAAGACCGCGATAAAGCCCGCGAAGCGATGGAAGCCAATCATCTGCGCCTATCTAGTGGCACCGTGAACCACGCACAGGGACCGTTCGACTCCTTTGATGATTTGATGGCAAAATTGCAGGAACAATCAGCGGAAACAATTTAAGCGATGCGCTTACATATATAGCCCAAATATTTAAAAGTACATTCAAAGCCCACAAACGGGCTTTTTTTATTAATCCTATAATCAATGCCCATCTCGTCACTTGCCCTAACCTAACGTGCTCATTATGCTATGATGATGTCTCGTTTGTTCACAGATGGTGTGATAGAAAGTGTTGGTTGACGCATGACACGCAGAGGCTATGTTGTACAGGGATTATTGGTCATCATCTTGCTTGTACTGGCATTTGATCTGCTCCCCGTATTGCGTGGATGTTGTGGTTGGCAATGGCAATATGGCTTACCGGAGTCAGTCGGCGATGTTTTGCCATTAGTCGGTATATTGGTGATCTATCTCGCTGGCTCAATATGGCTACTCAGGCGCAAACACCCTACAAACACGACTCGACGAGTCACTATAGTATGGGCAACACTCGGCACCTTTATCATCACGCTTGCATTTATTCAATTGCATGAAAACCCCTATCAGGCGTTGTTCGCACGAACAACCTCGCCTGTCTACACGGGCTCATTGATTGCCTCCGCCTATGAAATTAGCCCTGACCCGGATGCCGCCTTACAAAATTGGACGACGGTCATGGAATCACTCGCGGATACCAGTAATATTCATGTGGCGCTCAGTCCACCCGGACAACCGTTGATTCATCACTGGTTCAGCGCATTATTTGAACGCACACCGGAAGTCGCCCGCATCACGAGTGAGCAATTACGCCCCTTGCAATGCAGTACCTTGCCGGTGGTTTCATTATCACGGGCAGAACTCACCAGCGCAGTCCCCGGTATGTTGATGCCGTTGTGGGTCAGTTTAGGCTGTCTTATCCTGTACCAACTCGTGCGCGTGCTGACCAACAAAGACCTCGCGTTACGGATTGTCGTCTGGTATCCGTTGATACCGGGATTGCATTACTTCGCGCCGACCTGGAACACATTTTATCCTGTGCTGGTATTGCTTTTATTGTTGTTGTTGGTCTATGCCTATACCCGTTCAGCATGGCGCATCTATGCTTTACTTGCTGGCATGGTGATGTCCCTGCTCACCTTTTTGAACCTTTCGGTGATTCCCGTCATTATGCTGGCGGGTTGGTTTACACTGCTCAATTGGTTTTTTCTGGATTACAGGACACACAAACACACATTTCGTCGACCCTTAGAAATCGGCGCATGGTTCGGCGCGGGGTTGCTGAGTATCTGGCTGATATATGGCGTGTATAGTGGCATCACCCCATTTGACATTATCACCACTGCCTTCGATCAACATTTAGATATTGAACGTGACTATCTGACATGGGTTGTGCTCCATGTGTACGATGTCTTTTTGTTCGCTGGCTTTCCGTTGATCGCAATTGTCCTCTGGCAAGTTGTACGATTGCGCCGTGAGAGCATCCAACGCGCCGATGTTCTGTTGCTCTCAACCTTGTTGACGCTGTTGATTATGACATTGAGTGGCACAGCACGCGGGGAAACAGGGCGTGTCTGGTTGTTTTTTGTGCCTGTGTTGCTGGCGGGGAGCGCACATTGGTATCAAAGAAAAATGACGCTATGGCTTGGCTATCAGGCGCTCACATTGCTGGTTATCGGCATCAGTTTACAACCGATGAACACCTTCTATGACCCGCGCCCGGAACAACCGAACACAGAAATTGCCTCTTTAGCGCTGAACAGTTACACACCCGCTGATGTGCAGTTTTCTAGCACAAATTATGCCGGAGAGATACGCCTCGACTCTTACGGATTTGTAGCTGACCCCGCGCAACAGGTGATTACGTTAGAATTTTTGTGGGAAGGCGTTATCCCAACCGAACGTCCCTATCAAATCGCACTATCCGCGACGGCGAATAATCCGCAAGATGGCAATATTGTCGTCGAACCGCAATTGTACTATCCACAAAATCAGACCTATTTAACACCCTGCTGGCAAGAGGGCGATCAGATCCGGCAACTTTCCCAATTTGAACTACCTGTCATCTCAGCTCCTGTCGTCTGGCAAATGTCGTTGCGGGTGGTGGACGAAATCACACAGGACGCAATGATTTTTACCACATCGGAGGGTGTGCAAACCAATACATTTACCCTCGCGCCTATCCGCTATCCATAAAACAAAAGCATCACAAAGACAACAGGGACAGATCACCATGACCCATCCCCGTGAAGCATCGTTAAATGTGAGTGATCCAGCGCCTATTCCGGCAAAATATAGAGCACAAATCCATCATGATCGGAGGTTCCCTGTGCGCCGCGTGTATCATCCAAAAACCAGCCATTCGGGGCATCCGCATTACCGCGTCCAAATTGGGCATCAGTAATATAAGGATCGAGCGTGACGTTGGTCAAAATGTGGTCAAGCACCTGCGAACTGCCATTGAACACATATGAATAGCGATCCTCCGCCGGTACACGATTCACTTGATTGATGAGGTCAGGTTCAACCAGGTCTTCTTCTCCACCCACAAATGCATCTGATGGGCTGGTAGTTCCGGCGATGATGCCGACCACATCGACAAAACCATCACTAAATTGGAAGGCGTTGATGTCTCCCAACACAACAATATGCCGTTCGGGGTCTTCAACCTGTAGCGACTGCACAAAATTGGCGACGGCTTCCGCCTGTAAACGACGACGCAATTGCACCCGTGCGGTTTCATCCCCATTGAGCGAGCGATTGTGCAGGTTAATCAGCGTGATCGGGAAGGCTTGTTCGCGCCCGATAATCAACTCAGCCTCCAGCACAAGCGGCGGACGGGAGAACAAAATACCAAGCCCACTTTCAGGAATAAATTCATCTGCGCCGGGCATCTGGTAACAATCATTATAATTCACCCGTTCGGTACGGATCAAATAGGCGGTATCAATCCCGCGCCCTTCGTACCCTTCGATAATGCAAGTAGCATAACGCACATCAGGATTTGCCTCATAAATTGCAAAGGCGAGATCGGTCATCACGCGGGCATTTTCCACTTCTTGCAAAGCAACGATGTCCGGTGCATCAAGAATTGTGCTGATATACGCACTCACCTTGCCGATGCGTACCGCATATTCTTCGTCGTCTTGGGGGGCGAAGTTTTCACGATAATCTTCGCGGTTAGGGTCATCGGTGAAGTCAAACAGGTTCTCAGCATTATGCGTGGCAATGGTAAATTCGCCTGCTTCACGTGCCCGCACCGCCTGATTGACCGATTCCGGCATAACCACAAATACAGCATCCGCGAAAATTTGATAGTCACTAAAATTATAAGTCAGCCCACCTGTTGCCGTCGCAAGCGACCCCGCCGGAACCTGTAATATCTCGGTTGCGGTTTCGCCCATATCTACCTCAACCACCTCAAGGTTTAAATCCCAGAATGGAATGTCGAACTCGGCATAATCCGGGTTCACATCAAGCTCCACACCCGCTTCACGGAAAGCCCGTTCGCCTGTCAACGAAATGCCAAATTCGTTAAAGCGGTTGGTCGGCGCGGTGACGAACGCATCAGTCACGCCCACATACATGCCTTCATAACGTTCTAGTGGGGCAGAAGCGCCACCATTATCGCTCAGGTCAATACTCAATAAATCAAACGGTTCAGGAAGATCAGTATTGCCGACAATTGTCAACCGCCCCTGACTCGGTGCGACGATCACACTCGTCTCAAATTCTTCATCCACGCGCCCATCAATGCTGATAATGTCGCCGACCTGTACCCAATTACCGGGGAAGCGGTTGGTCAACACAAAGAGTCCGTCCGATGTGTTGGGGTCGCCATCGCTAAAATCAGCCAGTGTCTGGACGAAAAAGCCTTCACGGGCGATGACGGTCACCACGTTATTTTCTGTGGTCATGATGCGCTCATCAAAACAATTGGCGGTGTCGCCCGTGCCTTGAATTTGCCATAGTTCGAGCGGTTGGGTGCAATCCACACCAGAATCATCCTGCGCGGTGCTGATCGTCACGCTAAATAAGAGCAATAGGATGACGAATAAACTTCGTTTGAACATAAATATCCCCTTTGTCGATGTGCTTGGTATGATGCCCTGAGGATAATGCACATTCTGGTTGAATCACAGGGATGGGTATGATCTTTGTCGATTCTTAACGTGGGGTATAATCAAAGTTATCGTCAAACTTGTGAGAGGAGATTATGGATTATGGGTAGTGGTATGTAATTGACTGATAGAGCATGAAAAGGCAATCTAGGAAGTAGAAGCTAAACTAATCCAAGAGCCTTTCCATGATCCAAGATA
>DAOTXB010000898.1:0-2364 GCA_034435575.1 Anaerolineae bacterium | reverse complement strand
GAAGAAGCCGACGGCATCATGTCCGACGCGCTGGCAGGGCTGGCTTGGATCAACGCAAAACCAGAAATGCTTGACGTGTTGCAGAAGAACGTCCGACGCGTGTACAAGGCGATAAATCGGCGCAAAAATACACGCGATAAGCCGAATATACGGTTGCGGTGGAACATGCTTAAGTAGAGTTTACCCTAACCGCACAATATTGAAACTCACCTCGACTAACATCATCAAATGATGAATATGGATACCAATCTATCGTGTACTCATTCCTAAAAGCTAGAGTTTCTTCACGCCCTTTAGTTGTTCCGACTGATGCGTTTTCACTCCAGTTCAATGAACCTGAAATCACCTGCGAATGATGGATGCGAAAATCTGCATCAACGGTATTCGAACGCCCCTTGTTCCAATATCCAGAGTCGTTACTCAAGATGACAGCTAGCCCAATTGTTTTTGTTGATATGCGTGAAATTGACTCTAATCGTTGCACATCTTTGAGGAAGTCATAACGCCCCAAATCTTGAGCGCTCTGACTTTTCAGATGAAAGGGTTCATCTGCATATGATAACTGTAACTTACTGGTCTTGTATTTCAGTTCAATAGCAAGAGATATATCTTCTTCCATTCTACTCCAAATATCCACATAGATCCACTTACCAACATCGAAGGGATATTCCAATCGTATATTAGCGTTTGGCTTCCACTCCTTAAGTTGCCATGCAAACGCATGTTGAAAATCTGCCTCCGAATGAAACAGTGGGCGTTTCTGCGCTAATTCTGCCATAAAAGCATCAATATCCAACATTACACAATCTCCTAACAGATCAAAATGCAAAGGTTCTATAAATGTATACTACACCAAACATCCACACCCGCGCTTTGCACTCGACGATGAGTGAAACGCCATATTTGTCGCTCAATTTCTACAGCTTCTGCGTGACTCTCTGCAAAAGTGAAGGAGAGAAAAACACTGAATACCCCGTCGATCCGGCGCAAGTTGCCGTCGCGCTGGCATCCAAAATCACCTTTAGCACAGGACTACTCACCGGCGACACGCTCTACATCCACACCGAAGGCGTGAAGAAAACCGTCGTCGAATATCGCCGTCCACAGATGACAGGTATCTATCTCGATGGCACGAAATCGGCGTTGCGTGTGCCTCTGCCTGGACTGGTCATGATCCGCAAAACCGCCGACAATCGTAATCCGAATTACACTGTTTATGCCGTAAAGCATCGCCCGAAATCGCTGGATGTTGACCTGTTCTACGCGCCGTTGCCGAACGTGTTCAACTCCGGTTCGATCTGCTGGGGCACGGTTCAACGTGTGTCCGACGCGGGGCTATCTGGCGCATCTTTAGCAGAAGATTGGTCACAATTGCTCGGTTCGCCGTTTGGGGATCACGCCTGTTCTGGCAAATCGAAAGCGTTCAAAGACGATGTACGCAAGCAACTCATCGCGCTGGAAGCACGAAGCGCAAAACGTTACCCGACATCCGATCTCATCCCCGCACGTCGGACGCTAGCACAGGCGGTGAACGCATGACCACCGTTTTCGATCCTAATGCGTACATCAAAACCATCACAATTGTAGGTGTTGGCGGGACGGACTGTGCCGTAGCGCGAATCGTCGCCAGAATAGCCTACGATATGAACAGATCGCGCAAGCATCCACCCAACATTGTGCTGATCGATCCTGATCGTGTTGAACCCAAAAATATCGGCAGACAGGGGCTGTTTGCGCCGTCGGACGCGGGCAAACACAAAGTCGAATGTGTGGCGCGTCGGCTCAATTTTGCTTTTGGGCTGGACATCGCGTGGATTGCCGAGGCGGTGGATGCTGTGCGTCATTTTGACCGTTACAGCGGAAATCTGGTGATTTCGTGCGTGGATAATCACATTGCGCGAAAAGAGCTTCACAAGATCGATGGAATTTTGATCGGTGCAGGCAACCATGAGAATTCTGGTCAAATTTGTATTGGTAACAGCGATGATCCTGACCTCATACGGCGCTATCTGGATGACGACAAAGTGCGTTATCTGCCCAAAGAAGGGCTACTTTTCCCCGATCTGCTCAAGCCCGAAGCTCCACGTCCGACGCCTGCACCGTCATGCGGGGAATTGGTCGAAACGGGCGAGCAAAGTTTACTCGTCAACGACTGGATGGCGACGGTAGTCGGCGGATACGTGTACAAGTTGCTCCACCGTCAGCCGATCACGACGTTTTTGACCTACATCAATGCTGATGACTTCGTCGTGCAGAGCAAGTCCGTGTGTCGTGATGAGGTGGAGGTACATTTGCAGTAATCTAGATCAAAATGAAGCAAGAGCATTTAAACAAATTCAGATAATATTTCCCAAATGAGCCTCA
>DAOTXB010000897.1:0-4653 GCA_034435575.1 Anaerolineae bacterium | reverse complement strand
ATTATATAATTGGTAATGAGAATGGGCTTTATTCATCAAATGTTGGCTTCTATCGTTGCGATGCACGGTCGGTATTCTGCCAACGGATCTTTTTTAGTGGCATAAAATCACCATTTAGCCACTATCAAGTGGAAGTGACGCAAGAGGGACAAGGTGTCACATTTTATATCGGTTCAACGCCGTTTAATGTCATTGATGGTAAATTGGAGAGGCAATGAATCAGAATCACACCGACTACGATCATCTAAGGCAAATCCCTATCGAAGAACTTGAATTATCGGGGAATACAATCAGGGTTTTAAAAAAGCGCGGTGTTTATACAGTGGCAGATTGCATCGACTTCTTCAATAGACAAAAGGGCACTATGGTTGTAATGATTGCACCGTTTGGAAGTGTTATGAATGGAGAAGTCGCGCAACAACTCAAAACCCATAATTTTTGGCGCTATGTTAAGTCAGTAGAATAGATAGTCTAGCGAGATGATGTTAACTAACTCTGCTATACTGTCGGGCAAATAAAACGACAAATCAGGGAAACATGTATGCCCTTTCATTATGAATGGTACAACGACGAAAAAACCGCCATGCGCTATGTTGCGGAGGGTGTGTGGGATTGGAAAGACTATCATACCTGTGTGCGGGCATCGCTGTTTAGCCTGCACGGCATTGAACATTCGGTGGATAGCATCATCGATTTTACTGGCAGTACACGCGAAGCATTGCCATCCGGCTTTGTAGCACATGCGCGCACCTTCGGCAAAAAACAGAGCGTCACCCTCAGTGGACGGGCGGTGGTCATCGGCTTACCGGACAAAGCTTATACTCTGCTCGATGTTAAAGAGTCCAAACAACTTGCCACATCTGACGGGGTGATACGGTTTGTCAGTACAGAGGCAGACATTCACCCTATACTGGAACAATGGCGCACCGACTCCGCGTAATGCCGCCCATCGCCCGCCGGCGTGCAGTGTTTATGGGGTTCCGACTCGTAATTTTTACCTTTTTCGTATAATTTTAAGATAGGCACTATAGACGCTCAAAAAAGCATTGATCGGAAAACATCGGAATTTATGGACTGGGCAACACTGTACCCCTTACTAATGATTACCGCGATCCTCGTTTTACTGTGGGTGGCATATTTAAGCTGGCAACGACGGGAATCCGCCGGCGCGTTAACCTTTACGGTGTTGATGTTGACCGTCGCGGGCTGGACATTCTTCTATGCGATGGAATTGAGCAGTGGTAACCTCGCGCTGACACAAACATGGTACAAACTGCGCTATGTGTTCACCGCATTTATTCCGATGATCTGGCTGGTGTTCACCTTACAATACAGTGGTCAGCAACAATGGTTAACGCCCAAACCGATCACGCTGTTGTCTGCGGTACATCTCGCGTTAGTGATCGGCATTTTGACCAACGACTGGCACGAATTGTTATGGGTCAACCCACAATTAGGGAGTGGCAATACGCTCACCCCATTTACCGCTGATTTCTCTCGTGGGCATGGTTTGTTGGGTGTGCTGATCCCGATGGAAATGTTGCTGGGTGTGGCGCTGATGTTGATTCCCGCACAGGGCAGTTACCGCACCTATCGCTTTCAAACGCTGAGTATCATCGTCGCGGTGATGTTGTCATTTCTAGCACAGCCCGTGCTCGAAGCTTTGTTTGGCGAATCAACCAACGATTTTGAACTGATCTTACCGCTGGTTTTGACGAGCATCAGCAGTGTGGTGCTGGCGGTGGGGTTCTTCCGGCTGGGCGTGCTGGATGTCGTGCCGATTGGTTATAACGCGGTCATGGATAACATCCCCGATGGTGTGCTGGTCGTCGACACACATCATCGTATTGTGGCGGTAAATCCGGCATTCCGCACCACTTTTTCGCCGATAGTAAAACCCATCGGACAGGTATTGGACGAAGTATTGCCGAACATCCCCACAGAATTATGTGATCCAAGGTCTGACCTGAATCACTGCGAAATGTTGCACAAAGGGCGCTGGTACGAAATCCGCGTGGCACCGGTCAAAAATTGGCGTAAGCAGAATACCGGACAGGTGCTCATCGCCCGCGACATCACCGAACAACGTAATGCGTCACAATCGCAGGTGCGTTATGAAGCCCTGTTTAATCAGGCACAAGACGCGATCATGATTTCCACAACAGATGCACAAATTGTGGACGCAAACCCCGCGGCGGAACGCTTATTCGGCTATAACCACGATGAACTCGTCACGATGCACACGACGGACTTACAGCCGGATGAGTATGACAGTAACGGCAATCGTTCTATCACAGGACGATTTGAATTACCCGTGAAAAATAGCAACGGTGAACACCGCGAAGTCGAAGTCACGCGCGCGTCTATCGGCGATGGTGAAAATAGGTTGTATATGTCGATTCTGCGCGACATCACCGAACGCAAACGGAGCGAATCGGAGATGCAACAGCGCATTATTCAGTTGAATGTGATGCGTCAACTCTCCGATGAGGTCAGCACTACACTGGATATTTCTCAAGTGATGATTATGGCGCTGGATGCGGCGCAACGGTTAAGCGGTGCCGGGGCGGGCTTTATCGCGCTCAAAGATAGCGAAAGCGGTGTGATGCGGATTGTCACCATGATTGGTAGTTACGCCAAAAATACCGTTTTGCTGGATGGCAAGGGCATTGCCGGACGGGTAATGCACACGCTGGAACCAGAATTTGTGCGCGATGTGACCGACGATCCTGATTATGTGGCGTATCTGCCGACGACCTGCGCTCAAATGGTGATTCCGTTGATCTCGCAGGATACGTTAATCGGACTGATTAACCTCGAAACCGATAAACCGGATCGCTTTGATGAAGATGGTTTTCAGTTTATGCAGATTCTCGCAGGGCGTGTCTCGGTGGATATTGATAATGCACGTCTTTATCAGCATGAGCAAGGGCAACGGTTGGAGTTACAACAACTGTATCATCAGGTACGGCGCTTAGAGCAACTGAAAACGGATATGATCCGCATCGCCGCGCATGACCTCAAAAATCCACTATTGGCGATCACCGGACATCTTGAACTTTACGAGCTTGACCGTGACCAACTGAGCGAGGAACATCAAGATTATCTCGAAACGATGATTACGTCCGGGCGACGGATGAATCGCATGATTGATGATATTTTGTCGCTGGAACGGATTGAGCAGATGGCGAAGATTGACGCTGGCGAATACACCGTGTTCGACATCGTGCCACACGTACAGCAAGGGGTGAATGAGTATAGCAAGCAAGCAGGCGCGAAATCACAAACGTTCACCCTGCATCTGGATACGCCGAAAAAAGTTGAGGTGCGCGGGGATCATGCCCAATTATACGAGGCGATCACCAACCTCATCAGTAATGCCATCAAATATACGCCAACGAATGGGCAGGTGGATGTCTATTTGACCGTGCAGGATAATGGCATCATGTTTAAGGTGGAAGACACAGGTTATGGCATTCCGGAAGACTCACAAAGTCGCCTGTTCCAACCCTTTTACCGCGCTATGACGAGCGAAACCCGCACCATCGAGGGTACGGGCTTAGGCTTGCACCTTGTCAAGAACATTATCGAACGCCACGCCGGAGAAATGCTGTTCGAGAGCGTGTATGGCGAGGGCAGTACGTTCGGCTTTATGTTGCCTGTGGTGGACTAATGTCTACAATTGAGCCAGATACGCGTATGGCTGTCGTAAAAATCGATAACATATGGCGCTACTTCTATGGTATGGATTTCCAGTTTTTGCTTGATTGGAACAAATACTTCGGTGATACATGGGCACCCTCGCCCGATGAATCCCGATATAACGCAAGAGTCGTGAACAAACAAAACTTTGATTCATGGGCAAAATCGTTAGATGGTGAAATAACGCTAGAAAACCTTAAACATTACGTTGCTCGTGTTAGGTTAAGTTACTTTATTGACTTTGATCGTCAATTATGGGTTGGCTTTCAATGGGCGCAGGATCAATCTCCACTACAAGATTATCAACCAGATGGATGGATTGCGGTAGAAGATGATGTTCGGAAGTATTTGCCCGACAAAATTGCACAGATACTTGGTTTCTCTATCAATGAAACTAGGTCGATAATCTCATCTCCCATCATTGCAACCATCAATAACCATCATTTCGTAATCGTGTCACCCGGAGGCGATACAAATAATCGGCAAGGTGTGGGTTATGCAACGCTAGATATTCTACAAACCGAATTCCCAAGTTTAACGATTATACGACTTCATGATGATCGACGTGAGATTATTTATGATGAGCTTTTACCTGATTTATGGCATCTTGATCGACAATATGTGACATTACTATTTACATATATGATCACACGAGACGATCATTTGACAATTGTCATAGAGGCAAAACACATCAATAAAGACGCACAACCCGTATTTGTCGATAGATTTACCTATCACTTGCAGTGATATATAAATTTGCGCGAAGACTGCGATAGTATGTAACAACTTTACTCGAATTTGATGACAAAATGTTGCCGACAGATTTTAGCCATCGGCAATTAAAATTCGTAACTATTCTGCTTTTTTCTCCAGCCCTACCTCATCCAGCACAGCATTGACCACCTCACGCATGAGATGGCGCAAGTTTTCATCTGTATCCTGCATAGGAGC
>DAOTXB010000896.1:0-6270 GCA_034435575.1 Anaerolineae bacterium | reverse complement strand
TAGATTGTACTTTGACATGGTTAAAATACAGAATCTTTACGATTTAAATTTATAAGCCCCTGTACAATCAAAATAGCATCTTGCATAACACACATTACATTGTCGGCAAATACAGGAGAACATGCCATGCCATTTGCAGGAACCAAACAACTTGACAGTGGCGAACCCATTATCGTGACGACATATACAGGGGATATTGACGCGGAAACGGTACGTAAAGGGTCAACGGAAGTTGCCAAATTAATGGCGAGTATACCGGGGCGCATTTATGCAGTGGTAGACCTTTCCACAATCAATACATCTTTTGCTGAAGTATTAAAAATGCTGGCAGACCAGGCTAAGGGTACAGAGGGCACGACGACTGATCCTAAACTTGCCGCGATGGTATTAGTCGGGTCGGATAGTATGGTGCGTATGTACGCTGATGCGATGCGTAAGCGTAATGAAAAAGTTGTTATTCCGATGTTCCCAAGTGTGGACGGAGGGCTTTCAGCGTTACGCAAGATGATCGAGACAAATCAGGCATAGTGTCTGTTCCGTTATTATTGATGCGATGGAGCAACGTCGTTATTCCATTATTTGTATTGCTTCATCGCTCTTCGCCCGATGATATTGGGCACAAACACATTCCCTAGCATAATGAGACGATCCAACCAGCGTAACGCCACCCGTTTTTGGTTTTGTGCCGTCGCTTTGAGGATGGCTTCTGCAACCTCATCGGCGGTCATACGCGAAATATTCGTTGCTTTTTCCCCATAACCGGATGACCCGAGCCGCTTCTCACTAAATTCGCTTTGTGTGCGCCCAATAAGCATGTCTGTCACATTGATTTGATCTGATTCTAGCTCTAAGCGTAAGGAATTGGCGATACTGCTGACAAAGGCTTTGCTCGCCGCGTAGATCGCCGCATAAGGGGATACCATGTTGTAAGTAATGGAGGAGATAAAAACGATATGCCCACCGCCTTGTTCACGCATATGTGGCACACCAGCACGTACTGTGTGGAGCACACCGTCGAGATTCGTGCGAAGTAATGTTTCTAAATCCTGCCAATTAGAATCGATCAAACTCCCACGATGCCCCAATCCGGCATTAGCGATGAGAATATCTATCCGTCCGAACTGTTTGATTGTTTGTTCAATCGCGTTATGGATTGATGCCACGTCACATACATCACCTGTAACTGGTAAAAATTCACCATGACCGACTGGTAGGTTATCGATTGCAGTTTTTAGGGCTTGTAATCGTTCGGTACGTCTCGCTGTACCCGCGACATTGGCACCGCTTTTAGCATAGGCGAGGGCAGTCGCATAGCCGATACCGCTAGAGGCACCAGTGATAAACACAACCGTCATATGAACTTACTCCCTGCGTCAATTTATGTGCTCAATAACGCAGAGAGCATAGCAGAGAAAAGAGGTGAATCCGAGTCGTTAGTCGTCACTCATAAAATTCAGCACAAAGGCGACTACCGCGAAACCAGCAACCAATACCGTAACAGGTGACCAGAACGATCTTTTGACGGTTTGTATAGGGGATTCTGGATTTTCTGCACGTTCTACGATGCGATCAATCAGTCCATCGAAGATGAATTTATGGATGATGAAAATCGAATACCAGTAAAGATAGCCGAACAACCCTTTCGGCGCGAAGTAGGCAGTTTGTACCAACTGTGATGTGCCATCTTCCTGTGGCTTGACGACAAACTGTAACCAACCGCGTCCGGGGAGTTTCATCTCCGCACGTAAGCGAAGTAAGTGATTGTGTTCTACTTCTTCCACTCGCCAGAAATCAATCGTGTCTCCTGCACGGATAATTGCATCATTGCGACGACCACGCCGATAACCGGGACCACCCACCACACGATCCATCGCACCCCGTATATGCCAGAGCCAATTCAGATATAACCAGCCTGTTTGACCGCCAAGTGAGGCGAAAGCATTGTAGACCGCTTCAGGATTCGCATGAACAGTGCGTTTGCGTTGTTCAATCATCATGCCACGTTCTTCAGTAAAGGTGTATGGCTCGTCCTGCTCCCATGTTGCCGCCATAGAATCTGTCCAGGTGGTTTCTACTTCGTGTGCCTCTAAATCTGAAAGCGCACGATCTAGCGCGATTTGGTACGACATAGGCTGAATTTGCGGGAAGATCTCATATGCCAGACCGGTGTTTGCGATCATCTCATTACGTAATCCTTCAATGAGCGGGCGCACGATATTAGACGACACTGGTGAGATAAAATGCACCCAATATGATGACAAGCGCGGTGTTAAGAAGGGTACAGGAATCATAAAGCGCTTTAGATCACGCGCCTGTGCGTATTCGGTCATCATGTCACGGTAGGTCATGATACTCGTACCACCAATTTCAATGACCTTCCCGTTACTTTCGGGGGTTTTTAACGCCGCCGTCAGGTAGCTCAGGACATCGTCAATACTAATCGGCTGTGTTTTGGTATAGACCCAACTCGGACAGATCATGATCGGCACAAGTTCGGTTAAATACCGCACGATTTCAAATGATAAACTGCCGGAACCAATCACCATGGCGGCGCGGAATTCTGTGATGTTTTTACCATGTTCACGCAGAACTTTACCAACTTCCTGCCGTGATTTTAGATGTGTAGAGAGATTTTCTTGCGTATCGCCCAGCCCACCTAAATAAATGGTTTCCTGTACACCAGCATCTTTGGCAACTGTTGCAAAATTGCGGGCGGCGGTCACATCGCGCGATTCAAAATTATCGCCTTGATCCATACTGTGGATGAGATAAAAGGCGGCATCAATACCTTCCAAAATAGGGGTTAATGTGTCGAGATCAAGCACATCGCCCTGTGCAATCTCAACATCATCAATCCATGAGCGCCCTTGCAGGTGCCGAACATCGCGTGTCATTACACGCACATCATAACCGGCATCTAATAAACGGGGGACAAGCCGACCGCCAACATATCCTGTAGCGCCGGTGACCAATACTTTTTGTATATGATAATTGTTTTTTGTGTTTGAATTTGTCATATTACTAAAATATCACGCAGACCTTAGGTTGATCTTGATCGTATATGTGTAGATGCTTAGTCGCGTATGGGACGTACCGAAGGATAAATATCGTCAAATGGACTGGTGCTAATGCGTTGGAAGTTAGTGCCATCAGCATCGATGCTGTACAGATTGAAACTACTTCCATCTAATTGTGAAAATATCACACGAGTGCCATCGACTCCCCAATCTGGATGATGTGCGGGGGTATCGCTGGTGTGGCGAATGAGCGTCGTTGTTTGTAAATCATACGTATACAGGCTCATGATACCGCTACGAATGGACGAAAATGCGATGCGATGGTCGTTCGGTGACCACACAGGATAATAGTCCACATACTGAATGACACCCTGCAATACGGTTTGCTCAAGTGAGTTCAGATCAAGCAAATACAACCCCTGACCCTGCTGTTGCCCCTGTTGTGCTGGTCGAAAGGAAGAATAAATGATGTGCTGTCCATCACTGCTCCAATCGGGCATCTGGTCGAAGAAAGGATCGTTTGTTAGCGGTGTTAGATTGCTTCCATCAGCATTCATTCGATACAAATCCACAGAACCACCGCGACGGGATGCAAATGCAATTTGTTCACCATCCGGTGACCATGAGGGGTTAAAATCATCCGCTTGTATGAAGTTGGTGATATTAGTGACAGTATCGGTTATCAGATTAAGCACGAAAATTTCTTGATTACTGCGTGGACGGGCAGTAAAAGCGATACGTGTACCATCCGGTGACCAATCAAAATCAATGGGTTCTGGTAAGTCTTCAGAAGTCGATAGGGGTGTGACCAATCCATGAGGCATGGTGAGTAGATAGAATCTTTGGCGTCCATCCCGATTAGAGATGAACGCAATTTCTTCGTTTTCCGGTGCGATAATCGGCGTGATAAGCGTTAATATGAACACAATGGGCACCAAAATGATTAGCATGGCACAAGCTAGCGCCGTTACAGGAAAATATTGCCGGAACAATGCCCGCAATTACTCCTGAGTAGGTGGCGTTGTCGGGTTTGGTGGCGGTGTTGTAGCCGGTTGTGTTGGTGTTGGTGCGGTTGGCGGTGCGATGGCGGGTTTGCGTCGCTTAAAAACGCAAAAATAGACATTGCTCCACCGTGAACCGGTGCCGGTAAAGTAGTTATCGCCTTTTTTTCCTACATCTGCAACAGGTTCCATATGAACGAGTTCCCAGCCTTCTGCACCGAGCTTGTTTAGTTCCGGCATCATCGCCTGTGATAAATAGCGTGGAAACCGTTTTTTGTCCGGCATTTGGTTTTTTAAATATTCTTTGATTTCTTTTGATTTTGCTTCGGCTTCAACATGAATAGGCAGGTATTCCCACTGTTCCATTGTCTCTACATCCTTGATGCAATCCGGTTTTGTTTAATGGTAACACAGGTTGATGATTGGTTAAAAAAGCATTATATGTTGCACGGGCACAACCTGAATGCGATTGTGCCCGAAAATTAACGTCAATCAGTGGTGTTTACTCTTCTTCAAAGCGTAAGGTTTGTAGGAAGGCAATCGCCGTAGATTGAATTGTTTGCAATGATTCAACATCCGGCGCATTGACCCCGAAGAGCAACACTGTTCCGCTAACTTCATTGAGGAAAATCGCGCCGACGGTTGCCTGATCTTCGGTTTGACCCACAGCCGCGACACCCGGTACGTCAAGCACAACATGCTCATCTAAAGAGAGCACTTCGGCTTCTGGGAAGATTAACGGGGCGATATCAAAGAGGTTTTCATAAGTGACCTCTTCGCCCAACCCTAAGTCATCCACTGTAGTGAACACAAGCGCAAAGGCATAACCTTCAGGAATAGCGTCGGTGCCATCCAGCTCTGCATCGCTTTCTAATTCATAGAATGTGACGCCGTCTTCACTTTCCACCGCGAACCAGCCAGTCGGATGAGCGACTTCCACACCATAGGCGGGCAAGGGATAATTTTCTGTAATCTCGTATCCCTCAATCGGCAGTGATGCCGCGCCACCAATGACATTGCCCCATGTGAAACCCGTATCTCCATCAATGAAATCTAATGGCGTGCCCATAGAAAGCACAACTACAAAACCGTTCTGCAGCCAGATTGTGGCTAATCCCGCGCGTCCGACATCGTTCACACCAATAACCGTGATTGAACGACGTGTCAGTATCGGCACTTCAACGGTTTCATCCACTGAGATTGATTGTGCCTGTACCAAAAATTCGACCACATTATCAAGTGTTGGGTCTTCTAGCCCAAGCGCTTCAAGCGGTGCCCCTGCAAGCTCAATGGTGTAGCCTTCGGGTGTTGTCGTGTCATCATCATCGATCAAAACGGCAAGGTCTGCCTCGTTTTGTGCCAATGAGATGCCATTGCTGGTGTCAAATACCCAGCCAGCAGGGTACGGGAATTCAAACTGTAAATCACTCACCGTGAAGGTTTCGCTCAGTTCAAAAATGAGTTCGTTTTCATCATCGTCCTGTGCGGATAAACCGAGAGGTAAGGCGAGTAACAGCATAGCGGCGAGCATGGGTAACAATATACGTCGTGATTTTAGAAGCATGTTTTTTCCTTAATCTTTTGGAACAATTGAAAGTGACTATTGCAGTATAGCATTGACCTCAATTTTGCGCGGATGATTAAGAGACTTTCCATAAAAAACGGGTGACATGATCGCCACCCGCTGTAATTTACACCTATTTGTCTAATGTTTGGCGCTAAATATGTATCGGTTCCTGATACACACCGAAGACTTCCCGCATGACATCCGTGACTTCGCTGAGCGTCGCATAGGCTTTTGCCGCATCAATAAGATAAGGCATCGTGTTTTGATCGTTCGCGCATGCGTCACGCAACGCATCTAACGTCTGGGCAACTTTTTCATTATCGCGTTCTTCCCGCAACGTGTTCAGTCGGTTGATTTGACGTTCGTAGCCATCAGGGTCCATTTCTAGAATGGGGATCTTGGGAGGGGCTTCGTTATTGTATTTGTTCACGCCGACGATGGTGCGTTGGTTGCGGTCTACTTCGATCTGGTGGCGGTAGCTAGCATCCATAATCTCTTGTTGGAAGAATCCGGCATCAATCGCTGGCAACACCCCGCCCAGTTCATCAATCTGACGGAAATATTCATAGACTGCGGCTTCGGTTTTATCAGTCAGGGCTTCTACAAAGTAACTGCCACCGAGCGGATCAATCGTGTTGGTGACTCCGCTTTCCTCCGCGATGATCTGTTGTGTACGCAGGGCGAT
>DAOTXB010000895.1:0-10601 GCA_034435575.1 Anaerolineae bacterium | reverse complement strand
CAACAGGCGATGGTCATCAATACTCCATCCTTTACGCCGCCAACTGCCCCGCCCATCATTAATACGATATTCTTCTTCATGAATTAATAAAATCTCTAGCGAAAAGTTTGGGTTTGCTAAAAGGTGTGGAATATACACCAATTCGCGGAATACATCGGAAATTTTGCCGTTTTTAGGGGATTTACGGCGCGATACTTCCCGACCATCATCTAATTTGACGATCCACTTACGCGCCGCAATCGGGTGAACCACATGGACTTGATACGTCTGTAGCAGATGCTCTAGTTTGCGTTTAAAACCGGAGAAATTACGGGTCTGAATTTCGATAAGTGTGTTATCGCGCCGAATATCGATCACATAACGATCTACCCGAGTCTCGACAAGGTCATCTGGTTGAGCGAGGAGTTTTTTGAGCGTTGCGTGCAAAGATTTTTCCGCAAGTGTGCCGATTTTACTCATGAGCATCTTCCCTTATAAAACACAAAACCGGCACATAAGGTTAATGCCGGTTGTTTGTGTTTATATCGAAGTATCATGTTTTCTTGCCGGAAGTTCATCCTACCGGCGACGTTCCTTAAGGCGAGCCGCCTTACCACGACGTTCACGCAGATAGTAAAGTTGTGCACGGCGTACTTTCGCACGGCGAACAACCTCAATCTTCTCTACACGCGGGCTACGCATAAGGAATGTACGTTCTACGCCGATACCATGGCTAGCAATACGACGCACGGTAAAATTGTGCTCGTTGCCACCACGACGCACGCGGATCACGACGCCCTGAAAAACCTGAATACGTTCACGGTTACCTTCAACAATACGCAGGTGAACCTTAACAGTATCGCCGGATTGAACCTCGGGATGCTCAGGAACGTCCGCAATTAAGGATTTCATCAATTCGTTCACGGTGTTAACCCTTCAAAAAAATACGCCCGACAGCGCACAATTGTCTCGAACAATAGGTTGAGCATTATAGCATGAGGCATAAACAGGCGACAAGGGGCGACTACGGAATTTATATCAGTCTAATTCAGATAGAGTCTATTACCCGCGCACAACACGTAATAACCCAATAATCGTTTTGCTATCTGAAATTTCACCACTGTCAATCATCGTCAGCGCCTGCCGTAAGGGTAAACGGACAACTTCAATAAATTCGTCAGCATCCCCTTGTAAACGCGATTCGACCAGATCAGTAGCGACGAATAAATGAATGTACTCGGTTGTATACCCCGCGGCGTTATAAAAACCACCAATTGCGATCAACGTGCCAGGTTTATACCCTGTTTCTTCTTGAAGCTCTCGTGTGGCACAAAATGCAGGGTCTTCATCCGGTTCAAGCGTACCCGCAGGCAGTTCTAACATCATCTTTTGTGCGGCGATTCGATATTGCTTCACAAGCAACACATCATCACCATCCAGCGCCACTACCGCACAAGCACCAGGATGCTGAATCACCTCACGCTTTCCAGTAGCGCCATCTGGCAAAACAACATCATGGACATCAAGTTTAACGAGCACGCCATCAAAGACGCGCTCGGTTTTGACAATTTTTTCTTGCATTATGGGATTATCAAGACATCGCTAAACACGATGATGTTGTAATTGGTGATGTTATTGCACCGAGCGATATCCGCAATCGGCACATCATATTGTTGAGAGAGTTGGAACATTGTCTCATACTGCGCGACTGTGTGCTGAATATTGCGTCCCGGACATGTTACATTGGCTTGCGTGGTGGTGCCGGTTGTGCCGGATTGTGTGAAGCCTGTGCTAGAGTTACAACCGGGGATGGTCAGTTCGTCGCCAACTACAATAACCTGCGGATTGGTAATGCCGTTGGAATTGGCAATGGTCGTAATCGGCACATCATAACGCAAGGAAATCTGGAATAGATTATCGCCGACTGCCACAGTATGCACACAGGTACCCGTTGTAGTTGTAGTCGTACCACCCGTACCCAGCGGGGTCGCTGTTGGGATACCACTCGGTCCAAACTGTTCCGGCGTAAATGTCGGTACAACCACAGGACCTTCTGCGGTTGCGGTCTGGTCTAATGCCCGCTGTGTGGCTTCTTGGATAATCCGTGTCGCTTCTTGTAAACCAGCGCTAATTGTTGCGGTTGGGGGTACTTGCTGCTGTTCAAGATCAGCAGAGAGTGCATCCACGCTAGTTGCTAAAGGATCAACTGTGTTTGTAGGTTCAGGCGTTGCCGTCACAATGACAGTCTGCTGTTGCACCTCGCCCGTCGGGAATGGCGTAAATGTAGGTTGAGGTGTCTGCGAAGGGGGCAACGGTGTATCAGACGCAAACAATTGCGAAATTGGTGTTGGCTCGTTATCTGTACTCATGGACTGAAAACACCCTGTCAACATAAATACCAGACTCAAACCGATAACAAGTAAAACATATTTAGAAGGAAAACGTACCACAGCCGATACCTCCAACGCTGTTGTCGCTGATTTAAAAACCATCATAAGTGCTTCAGTCCAATAATCACGCATTAACGTATATACATTGGAAAATGAAGTCAATACATTACAATTATAAGGTCAATAATCAGTGATTACGAATCGCGATTCTAAATAGACAATATTTATAAGGGTAAACGAACCTCAACGGTTGTTTGCTCATGGGGCACACTAGAAATGCTCAACTCACCATTATAGAGTTCAGTCAACCGTTTGGAGATGATGAGTCCTAGTCCATTGCCCTGTTGCTCATAGAAAAAACGGTCAAACTGCATGTATGCACCAACCGCATTAATCTGCGCCGGAGACATTCCACGACCACTATTACGTACCCGAATCATATACTGTTCGCCCTCAGTCAACGTAGAAACGTGGACTTTTGAACCTTTTTGGGAAAACTTAAAAGCGTTGTCGATCAATTCTTCTGTGATCTTGCTTATATCCTGATCAGAAATACAAACTTCTTGACCGTTATCAATATCAAGCTCAAGCTCATCAGCACGTTCATAAAACTCAGCATAATGCTCGGCATGAATTTGTATGATGACAGCAGGCATGGATTTTGAACCCTTAAGTTCCGACGATTTTTCCGGGTCGCGCCGAAGCGTTTCTATCCGGGCATAGGTCAAATAATTTTCCATCAAACGATTCAGTCTCTTACCGGCTTCGCTGATGTGTTGTGCCCATTTAGAAACCTCGTCGGGTTTCAAACGTGATGATTCCGCCGCCAGCATATCGGAAAACCCCAATATGGTATTCAATGGTGTGCGTAATTCATGTGGCAACGCGGTAATAATATTTTCACTAAGTTCGTTGACCTGTTGCTCGGCTATGTCGGTAAATACAACATGGCGTTGTAATCGTGCGTGGATTGTTTCTAAAAGCTCGTTCGCCATAAACGGTTTTGTCAAGTAATCATCTGCGCCTAAGCCCATGCCATAGCGCATATCA
This sequence comes from Anaerolineae bacterium, assembly GCA_034435575.1. GTDB lineage: Bacteria > Chloroflexota > Anaerolineae > Aggregatilineales > Phototrophicaceae > JAVJSU01. Next base: position 7,182 of record DAOTXB010000895.1, on the reverse strand, counting down.
GCACGATCTGTCTTTGCCGTCAAAAAAATAAATGGGATCGTTCGCGTTTCAATATCTTTTTGTAGCGCAGATAGCACTTCATAACCATCCATACCGGGCATCATAATGTCACAGATGATTAAATCTGGATGATATTTTTGGGCTTCGTCCACGCCTTCATGACCATCCGCAGCGCCACGCACGTCAAATCCTTCAAAGGTCAGCATTTCGATGACATCATTGCGTAGTGGATCAGCATCTTCAATGATTAATATTTTTGCCACAACACCCCACCCCATTTAAAATTACTGTACGAGAGACATCTTAAAACCATTATAACGCCAAATAACAAATAGAAGTATTAAATAATATCTGCCAACACCAAAGCAATAATTACAATCCCCGCAAGGATGCGATAATAACCAAATACCACAAAATTATTCGTGGCTACATAACGCAACAACCACCCGATAGCGAACCATGCCACAATGCCAGAGACAATCGCGCCAATGATTAGATTTACGAGGTCGTCAGGCGTAATCTTGTCGAGGTCAAGGACAAGACTCAAAATTGTCGCGCCACCCAAGACAGGAATGGATAAATAGAATGAAAATGCAGTCGCAACTTCCCGGTTCATGCCAGAAAACAATCCACCCAAAATTGATGCGCCAGATCGTGACACTCCGGGAATCAATGCGAGCGTTTGCATCAAGCCGACCATCAATGCCTGCCAAAATGTGATTTGCATCAAATCATCAGTGGTTTCAGAAGTTTCTGTTTCTGTTTCTGGAGCATTATCCGGCTCACGTTCAATGATAATAAATGCGATACCACCGATAATGAGTGAGATAGCGACCACCGTGGGGGAAAATAAAACCTCAGTAATCCAATCACGCAGTAATAAGCCCAAAATTGCCGCGGGGATTGCCGCTACAACAATCGCCAGCCAAAAATGCTGGACAGTTTCGCTGGTACGCACTGTCATGACCTGCTCAAAAATTGAGGCACGATAAAAGCCGACTACGGCAATAACAGCACCTAATTGTATGAAAATTTCAAAAGTCCCCTCTACACTCCCTTGAAAGTCAAGTAGTGCCGCGGCAACGATAAGATGCCCTGTAGAAGAAATCGGTAAAAATTCGGTGATTCCCTCGACGATCCCTAACAGGATGACTTTAATCCATTCGTCCATTTATGTCCCCGGCGTTCAGAGCCGATTACCCAAGATAACCCCAATAAGAACTGCTACAATACATATACCATTGTTTAACACAATATTGGCTATTCCCGCAGTAAGATCACCATCACGGATCAAAAATACACTTTGAGCCGCATAGGTTGAAAATGTAGTAAATGCGCCGAAAAAACCAGTGGCGATTAATAATCGTGTTTGCGGAGATACAACAATACGATTTCCCGTCCATGTAAGGAAGAGCGCTAATCCCAACGAGCCGATAACATTGACAAACAGTATGCCATAAGGGAGAGATAACCCGAAAGCCATCGAGAATTTTTGCCCTGCCCAATCAGACAACAGATAGCGTGCATTCGCGCCAAGAAAGCCCCCAGTCCCAACGAGAAATAAAGTTTCGATCTGTGTTTTTGCGTCCACTGTGTAGAATTATCCGCTATCGTGCCTATATAAACGAAAAAATCATAACAGACACAGGGAAGATGTCAACTAAATCGAATAAAATTCAGCAATGATTCTTCTCAGCACCATTTATTGACTCAATTAAAAACCCGCACGATCTGTACGGGTCTTCACATTTCTCTTTTTAGACCACTCCTAGTTTAGTCAGCCAGTAAATCCTCGATGGATTCTAGTTGTGTGTCAAAACCCTGTGTGACAAATTGCAATTCAAAGCTCATCCACCAGATATTATGTTTACGGGCTTCCTGTTCAGCGGGTACTTGACGGATGAGCGCCACCATTTCATCTGCAGAGCGCCATAAATGTGCCTCAAGATCAGCAATTTTGGGATATGTAGCGATCAATGCATTGATACGCGCAGGCATCCGTGTATACGGATTGATCCGACGTGGTCCCTGTATATACGTGCTGATATATTCAAGGTTATGGCGACGGCTCAAAATCAATTGAGCGAGCAGTTCACGCAGGGTCGATTCGCCATTTGCCGTCTTTTTATCCGCATGCAGTTTATCATCTGCTTTTGCCAGTACAGCGCTGAGTCTCGCTTTCTGGTCTTTGAAGATATTTTCAAAATGATTCGCCATTGCAGAGAAACTCTCTGGTATGGGCGGAATTGGGTACCCTTTTAATTCCGTAGAAACGGTATGTTTCTCGGTACCACGATAAAAACTTACATCAACTACATCACCCGGTTTCTTATCCGCATTAATCTCGTGCATCGCAGTGCCAGAATTTACAGCCATATCATCAATGGCAACGATGACATCATCAACTTGAATACCAGCAGCCTGAGCACTATAGCCATCTACAACACCACCCACACGGGTACCTTCAGTAACTGGTAGATTATGGGTTTCGATAAATTCTTCGGTTAGATCAGCAGGAAAAATACCGATGATAATGCGGTCAACAATATCTGCACGCGCACCAGTTTCCAAGAGCGTTTTCAGTTCATAAAGTGCTCTTTTCCAGAAATTCTGGTAGGTTTCTGCCGCATCACCTGTCTCAAACCCGCTGTGAGTCAGGTTAAGGGTCGTTACATCACCAGATTCGTGAAGTGTGACCTTCAGTAACGTCGTTGGATGATCTGAGCCATCATGCCATGTAAGCACAAGTTTTTCATGTTCGATAACCTCTTTAAAGGTACCATGTGCGTTCCAGCCGTCACGCCGGAAATACAAAGCAAACCCACCCGCTTCTGCACGTACTTCGCCATCATCGCCTAACCAATCTGAGGCATCGTCGCGATTGGTGAATGCCTCATAAACCTGAGAGACAGGTGCTTGAATATCGGTAGTAAATGTAACCTGGTCAACTGTTGTCTTTGTGGGAGTAACCATAGTGCATCCTTTAACTATTATTTTCATTTACCCGTTTTAATGAGTAATTAGGGATATTTTACTTAAATTATTTTAAATGGTCAATATTGGGAAAAATTTCTCAATCAACCATTATGAATATGCAATTGATCTATGCTTTATGATGGGTGAAATACAGTACAATATTATTATGGTAAATCATCATTTTTATGACGATAATGGTTACATACAATGACATATTATGGGAGCGAATGTACTTATGATTAGAAAAATTATGGCACTCCTGATAGCCAGTGCCCTACTGATAATATTCAATATCGCCTACGCGCAAGATGAAGAGACGGTGACCGTTCCTGATATCGTTGGGCTTAATGTTCCACAGGCGGCGGCAGAGCTTAACCGGGCAGGTTTGCGACTAGGTGCTCAAACATCTTTTGGATGGACAGCAGATTCTGGATTAGCAGAAAATTCGATCAGTGATCAGGGAATTACAGCGGGTGAAAATGTACCCTTTGGCACATCTGTTTCCATTACAGTGCTACGTTCAGACAACGCGCTTCTTATCTATGATGATAACGACATCACCCTTGTCAATCAATCTGGTGGAGTGATGAGTCTTGGCTCAATTGCCTTCAATTCAGTGGGTGGTACAAACACAGCGAGTTTTAGCGCGGCGCGCTGGACGGGGTCACTAGACATTGGTGACTGTGCCCAATTATGGTCTGTAAGCAGGAACGGTCCTAAAGATGTGCCGGAGTGTACAGAGAGCACATTCTGGTTAACGACAAATGACACGAGCCAACACTTTTGGACAGGTACAAACGGGAGCACCACATTTAACGTCTTACAGAATGGTTTAGAACGAGCGACATGTACAATATCTGTTCCAGGGACGTGTTCACTTTATCTGGATAGTACTAGCGCAGGACAGTCTACTGGATATATCTATGTAGCCTATACAACAGAAAGCTGGGTAATTTATAACAACTCTGAGACAGATTGGATGGATTTCAGACAGATGACGGTTTCTACAAACCCAGATGCAGTCGGTGGTGCCATAGGTGGTGCAGACGCTTCTGATAATCCAGAACGCGTTGTTGCTATCTCAAGTTTACTTGCGCCCGGTCAGTGTATATTAGGCATTCTAGAAGGTACGGATTCCACACCACCGGTTCCGTGTGATCCGATATATCAGTTTTCGACTGCCCAACCATGGTGGACTGTCGATCTATATTTCGATAGCACTTTCGATGGTGAGCGTCGCAATTGCCCTGCTGCCGACCCCGAAAGCCTGACGGTCTGCATTATCCCAAGCTAACTAAGCCAAGAAAACTAATTCACTTTATCAGGATGCGCCATCTCAATGGTGGCGCATCACCCAGTACATTGTGCTATACATTCGCTTATCGAAAATTCTTCTTATTTACACTATATCGTTCGGGCTAAGATCGGGTAATCTTGTATCCTGTTCTAGCAGAAAATTTATCGCCCCATCAGCACTGTCAAACATCCTGAATCTCACCTTAAAGACCTGTGTCACAATAGAGTACAGATAACGAATAATTCGACTATTCTGCCCGAAAACGATGACCCACCCGATACGTTTGTGTTCCAACATATCTCTTGTATCATGAATTAAGTCCTCAAGTTTGCTAGTCTCAAAACTTTCAACACCGGATACATTAACCAATAGATGCACAAGATCACGATCACTATTGTCGATCATCTGGAATATTTTTTGTGAAGATTCGTGGGTTTGGGATGATGCTGGCGTGCCATTCACACGTTGCAAAATAACCGCATCGTCGATACACCACTCTAGTTCATAAGCCATATAATATCCTAACTGTTTTGGAAATTACTTCTATCCTAACGTCAAAATCAAACAGAAAATCTTAACGCAAAATTATAATTTTGATTCATTAAGACGGATTAGTCAAATACTCATTTTTCTCAATTGATGGTCACTATATAATACAAAATGACAGCTTGTAATGTTACGAAATATTTTAGTTAGTAATCGTTATTTCAAGTTGTGTTTACAGCACACTATACATCTCAAAAAGGGAGTCAAAATGCTAATTCATCTGATTTACGCGAGTACCGCCAATAAGAATATGTCTGAAGACGAATTACTCGATATCTTGAAAAAAGCGCGGAAGACTAACGAAAAATTAAACATAAGCGGTATGTTACTCTACCATGACAGGAGCTTTCTTCAGGTGTTGGAGGGGGAAGCATCCGCCGTCGAAGAACTTTATGATCGTATCAAGAAGGATCGCCGGCATCATGGTGTAACCCTTATTGCATCGCGCAAAATCGAAGAACGCAACTTTCCAGCTTGGGAAATGGGATTTTCTAACCTTAAAACAGTGAAGCCGGAAAGTGTTAAAGGTTACAGCGAATACCTGCAAACACCCCTCAATTCAAATAAGGTTACAAAAAACCCATCGTTTGCACATGCCTTCTTAGACGCATTCAAGTCAGGCTATAGCGCCTAATCATTTTATGCTAGAGCACAAGCAGTAAATATCATGGATATGGGGTCATTGATTTACACGCAAATCTTTATCTCATATCCACTTTGCTCAGCAGTTCGGCAATGTTGAAGATGGTAGATATTGGCTAAAGAAAAGTGTCCGTGTTGTCATGATACAGAAAATCAAGTGAAAGCTGGGAAGACAGAAGCGGGTAGCCAGCGCTAGACATGTAAGCTATGTAATCGCTGTGATACGCCTGAACCTAAGCAGGCATATAGTGATGAGTTACGCCAACAAGTCATCAAGATGCATTTAGATGATGCAGGCTATCGTCAGGTCGCACAACATTTCAGTGTCGATCATGTCCCCATCATGAATTAGGTTAAAGCTCATGCAGATCAATTGTTTGATACCCTCTTGCAAATCGTAGAAGCGTTTATACATGCGGTTAAGCTCTTTGTCTTCGCTGATAAACAGACAATAGTGCGTGATATTGAAACCATTCGCGAATTGAGCCTAGAACCATCGATTATTGAACGGATTAGTACAATAGTTTACCGAGTTGGAGACGCTTAATCATCATCTAATAAATCATGATCGGGCCAGTCGCTGATCGAATTAGCGGCATCGTGCATCAATCCGTCAATAGCGCCATAATCGCCACGCCCATAATCGGGTCGCGTTGGGTGAAGGTGCCAAGCGTCGGGTTGTAGTATCGCGCCCGCAGGTATTGCAGTTCGGTCGGGTCGGTGTATTGTTCTTGTCAAACAAAATGCTGTTGCCACCATACGCACCAGTAAGCGATTGCCCGTAAGGATCATACTGGTTGCTGTGTGCGCCGGGGGTGCCGCTTGTACCGACTATCTGGCGCACGGAGCCGAGTCCGTCGGTAATGTAGGTGCTGGTTTCGCCGTTGTGCATCTGCCCGATCAGGCTGTGTCCGTGTGTTTGGAGTCGTTTGCTAGAGTCATTTTGAAATTATCGTCCTCGACTTTGTTGGGTAAATCTACAGCCTACTTTTTGAGGAAAGTTCAACTACTCTCTGTACGAAGCTCGCTTGTAAGAGCCGTATTGATGGGGTATTTTGGTAACGTCCAAATATGAACGGATTTACAAATATGCCAATACCCAATTTTCTCTTCATCCTTACGGACGAGCAAAAGGCGACGGCTATGCCTCTTTACGGCAACATGGATGCCTCCACGCCCAATCTCGCGCGTATGGCATCAGAAGGTATTCTGATCAATGAGGCGTTAGCGACTTGCCCTATCTGTGTACCTTCTCGCGGTACATTTCTTACTGGTCACTACCCGGATGGACATGGACTATGGTTCAACGATAGACGATTGGATCCAACCATTCCCGACTTGTTTACTATACTGCGGGAGAACGGCTACCGAGTTGGACTATTTGGCAAGAATCACATCTACACAGATGAAATGCTAGACAATGTGTTTCATGAACGTGTAGAAGCATCTCATGGAGGCTACAAACATCCAAAAACCGATATACAATTGGCATTCAACAATTGGGTGAGTCGTCCAGACCTAGCTATGGGACCGTGGTCTGCGGAGGTATCGCCATTTTCCCCGAAGGATTGCCCAACGCACACGCTTACGACAGCTGCCCTGGATTTCATTGATCGTGCGAAGGCGGACGATGTCCCGTTTGCGGTATGGCTTAGCTATCCAGATCCGCATACTCCACTTCAAGCACCAAAATCTTACGCAGACCGTTATCCACCAGAAGA
>DAOTXB010000894.1:0-7625 GCA_034435575.1 Anaerolineae bacterium | reverse complement strand
CCTGTCCAGGTCTCGAACGGCACCGCGCTCCAATCATGAAACAATAACCCATATAATCGTCTAGCCAACCATTCACACTCAGAAATCCAACGCATAAGTGGCATCGCAATCGGCGCATAGTAATTGATACGCCCCAATGTATAGGCACGTTCGATTTCCGGCGCACCACTTGCCGCGACTACCCCGGCGACATCCACCAACTTGATGACACGTTCCGGCGCGAGCATAGAAGCAATACACAGTGCAATCTGCCCACCCATAGAATGTCCGGCAAGATAAAAACGCTCAATATTCAACGTATCTGCCAGCGCCAAAATCCGTCGCCCCTGTGCTTGAATGCTGTAATCGCCCTGTCGTGGTTTATCACTCGCACCAAATCCAAGCAAATCCAACGCTACACAGAAATACGAATCACAAAGTGCCTCAATCGTGTTGTGCCACACTCCATAATACGAACTCCAACCATGCACAAACAAAAATGGTGGGTTTGACGGATCGCCCACCGTATAATAGGCGATTTTGTCACCATTGAGCGTAATTGTATCCTGCTGAAAAATCATGTCGTTTGTCTGCTGTTGCACGTTATCAAACACGTTAAGATGCAGAGCCAATGATGACCCGTTCTGCTAGAAACTTGAGCAGGGGGACTTCCGGCTTTACAATTTCGCTCACCTTTTCGTAGCTCACTGAGCGGGCGGTACGAGAGAAACGATCAGAAGAATATAGCAAATTTAAGCGTATCGCATGGATGGTTCGGGCGATATTGTCCAATACCGTGTCGGCATCCAGCTTAACCTCAATATCTTCGCCGAACAGCCTGCGCCGTTTTGTATAGCGTGCTTCGCCAAGATGCGTCTCATATTGTGTGATAAACGCTATCGCTTTTTCAGGATCAACATACTTTTCCAGCACACTCACCAGCATGGCTATCTCATCCACAGCATCCAGATGATCGATCACATCCTGTACGATGCGGTCAAGTTGTGCGGCAGACGGTTTAAAGCGTGGGTCTTTAAGCCTATCGCTCAGGCTTTTATGCAAGGATTCGTCATAGATACGCACAAAGAAATGTTCAAGCACCTGATAAAACGCCCAATATTGCATCAAGGGCAGGCGCGTGCTCATACCCAGTTGGTAAAAAGCCACTACGTCACCATCGAAATCTGCGGGAGGCATGGGTAACAAATTTTCTTCAGACGCTTCCTCAAATTGGAACACATCGGCGTTCATGCGCCTGCTCGCGGGCCATTCTTCCGCTAAACCAACCGGCAACCCTTTTAAGTAGGACAGTTCAAACAAGCAGTAGTCAATCACCTGTTGCGCTGTATTCCACGCATTATCAATCGTTCGCTCGTCAATATTATGTACCTTCACCGTTGGCAAACGATAAAACCCCTGCCGGATGTCCAGCGGTTTATCAGAATCCGGCGCACGGCGCATCCGTTCCAGGCAAATTTGCAGATAAATCGGATCAAAGCGGAAAAAGTTCACGAAATCATCAGATGGCGCACCAATGGTGACATACATATTGTCGTCATCCGGGGCACCGAAAACGAAGCCCATTTCCAGAGGTGGCAGATGTCGCCAACGGGTCGGGTCAAGCGGTTGCACAATCTGCTCACGATATGTTGTGCTTACCAGACCGCATTCTACCGGTTTTATCTGTGCGGATATGCGTAACGCCTCACTATCTGCATAACTCTGAATATCTTCTTCACATACTGAGAATGCTGAGTTATGATACTGCAAAATCACCTGACGATCCTGTTCCTCGACCAGTGTCATACCGGCGACGATGTAGCCATCAAGGAGCGCCTTCTTCGCTTGTTCAAAGTCCATGAGATTCCCCTAATCTTTGTCACACAGAGATGAGTGGTGTGCCCCAAGTCATACGGCACATTTCAGTTTCACTATTGCTCAAAGTTTAACATAATGTCTTTGAACAGGTCATGCGATGCCTTAACGCAAGCGATATTAGCGCTCTTGTTTATATTGATTGGTAACCCGAACACGACATAATTGAAAAAATTCGCAGTAACGAATACACTTTCCATCTTCAAGTTTCGTCGCTTGTACGGCAAAATCACCGGCGCGGGCACGTTCCAGATAGCGGACAATGTGATCTTTTGCCTGCTCAATCGCTTCCTGCCCCTCGTCGTCGAGTTGTATGTCACCACTGAGCTTGCGGTCATTGATGTGCCAAAATGCGCCGCCAGCGACATCAACCTGTTCATCCGCCAATAATGCTTTAGCGGCGAGCAAATACACCATCATCTGAAAATTGCGCCCGATTTTCATTTCACTTGTTGGGATACCAGAGCCACTGCCACCGGACTTGTAATCAAGCACGATCACACGCCCATCACCGAGGTAGTCCATCCGGTCAATGAACCCGAATAAGCGTAATTGGTCGCCATTTGGTAATGGAATAGCCAACGTTTTGCTCCCACCGAACGACTGCTCCACACGATATGGTTCACGCATCGCCCCTGCCCCACCAAAAGCCTTAGTAATTGGGCTATCTGTGCTGAAATCAGCATGTACCAATGCGATGAGCTTACGCAAAATACGGGCTTGTTCTTGCACCCATGTAATATCCACACGAAAATTGAAGGTTTCCGGCGCAGTTTCAAACACAGTCTGTGCAATATCGTGCAAAATTTCGAGCGCGACATCAACATTTTCCGGCGCAATACCAATGCCCTGTTGTTGGAGTGACCCGTATGTGTCTTCAAGTATTTTGTGATACAGTGAACCACGCTCTAACACGGTCATGCCCGCTTCAGGTTCTTCAAGGGTTTCTAAACGCAAGACGCGCTTAGCGAAAAAGCGGAAACCACACACTCCATAATCATTTAATCGACTCGCGCTCCAACGCACAGTAGGATGCGTGACCTGTGCAACCTGCGCGATGAGTTCCGGTGACGACAACACCCCACTATAACGATTGTGCGGTTCACGGGATATACGCCCCATTTCAATCTGCTGATTAATGTTTATATGTGACCAATATGGCAATGACAGCAACCAATTATAGGCTTGCTTGACTGTAGGGTTGATTTGCGCTGTATCAGCGGTGAGTGCATTGGCGACAGCGAGAGAGACTTCATCCATTGTGGCGGCATCCATCACCTGTGTCACCTCGCCGATTCCTAAACGATGGTCTGTCACATGCTCGCTTTCCAGCGGGAACACCTGCGTCACGGATCGCCACAAATGACTTTCGATCCACACGTGACCATTTTGTATCGTCGGGCGTGACAATGTCAGCGTATCACGCGGGAGGCAGATCAATTCATAAAATAATCCGTCATCAGATGCACGCTCCGTCTGTGTGAGCAGAGGCACGTTATAGCTTTGTAATTCACGCCGTTCTGAATCGAGATAAAGCGGGTCTTCTGTGGTACGTGCGGGAAAAACACCTTCTGCTAAACCGACAATAAATACATGGTCGTGTGGCAATCCCCGCGCATCCGCCGCCGTCGTCACTAATACCTGCCCGGAACGTCCCGGACGCGCATTAATGGACGCGGTGCTGACAGCATTCTGTAAATCAGTCAAAAAGGCGATCCACGAAATCTCATCATGATGATCACCTGATAAAGACATCATCAACTCACGGGTGGTGAGCATACCCCGCAACACACGCTTAAACTCTTGTAGTGCGGCTAAATCACGGGCGATAATCTCCGGTGGCGTGGCACGATCCCGCACCCGTGCAATCATATCAAGCGTGTATCCACCCATTTCGATCTCAAAATCATCCGCATAATCCAGCGCGGATTCAGGATCAACCCCGATAATACGCTCAATCCACAAAACATATTCAGCGACTGTTGCGGTTTCAACCGGGGTAATCTCATCAAAAAACGCCGTCAAGTCCTCCGCCAGATTACTTGCAAATTCCGAATCCGCGATCAATGGTGGTGCATTATCATCGCGTTCATCAGTTTCGTAAGAGTGTGTTGCTTTGAAAATTGCATCAATCCATAATTCTGCGCCCATTGTTACGAGGAATTTTAAGGTGACTTGTTCCAGCACGTTGGTTTCGGCATCATTCAACGCCGGTACGGCAAAATAGGGTGACCGAAGGGCATCCAGCACATCCCGCCGACGAAAACCATTGCGGGCGATGGATAACAAACGCATCAGCGCGTCAATCGCAGGGTTTTCGGCTAATGGTTGTCCATAATGCAACACCATCGGCAACTCATATGCATCCCGATACCGCAGAAAATGCACATAATAACGTCCCCAATCGCGTAGGACGATAAGAATTTCTTCGGGTGATTCGCCATCGAGTAAGAGACGTTTCACACGACGCATGACCTCAGCGACCTCATCGGTAGGTTCCGGTGCCTCAATCATCGCTAAATGTGCGGTTTCAGCCTGCGTTTGTGGTGTATAAGTGACGCTCTGACGATCTTTGCGAAAGATTTGCGCGATTAGATGTTGTAATTGCGGATGACGATTTGCATATTCGCCAGCGGGCAACATTTCTTCGTGGAACGCGTCCGGTTGCAAACGAGACACAAGCGTCTGTCGTGCCCGTTCAAAGCGTTGCCCCGCATTACCATTACTAACTGGAATAGCGGTCAATGTAATGAGCGTATCATCCGCACGGTCAGCCAGTAGCGCCAACAAATCTGCTTGTACGGGTGTAAATTGGTCAAAACCATCCACTACGATCAAATGCACATCACCAGCCAGTGCCTCGCTCTTTCGCAGATATTCAACAGCCAACCACCCCTGCCCCTCAATATCTGCGAGATTATATTGTTGCAAACGCCTTTGATAAGCATCATAAATCCGGGCAAGCTCACGATCTTTGGGGCGGTTAATCTGTTGTGCAACCGCACTAAAGTCTTCTGGAACCACACGGCTTTGCTTTAATTCAAAGATGAAATCCGCTATAATGCGGATAAAGCCCTGTGTTTCTGCGATAGAAGCGAAAATCGGCAACTTACCATCATTCTTAAGCTCGGTGATAACCACGCGCAACAAACCAAATCGCGCAGTATCACTCAGATCACGTTCCGGTTCCCCGTGCATATCGAGGATACGTTGATACAGTTGATAGAAATTGAAGAACTCAACATTGAAAAAAACGGGACTAGCAGTGTGATGCTCCACTAATCGCTGACGAAAGGCGTTTTCTTGGCGCTTACTGGCGAGGATTGCCCAAACACGCGCCATAGGCACCGCTTCTAGCACGGCGGTTAACCGTTCGAGGACAATTGCGGTCTTTCCCGCGCCCACAGGTGCGAGGATGAGTAAAGTTGTCATTACCGCCTACCGATCATACAGCACGTCAGCAATTGCCTCTGCTTTGCGTTCATCAAGACGCGTTTTCGCCAGAAACCCATCTTTTAAGCGTAGCGGGAGATATTTCATCACGGTTGCAGGGATCACCGCTTCACGCGTTTCTAGCACAACATCATCGCGCACGAAAACCACGATACCAAACAAATAATCAGACACATCATTGAATTCACGCAATTCAAGATATTCGCGTATTTTTCGCATATCGTCTACCGCGTCCTGTGTGGGGTTAAAGCGCATGGTTTCTAACTCACCACGATCATCTTTGCGTAGCCATTGCCCCTTTTCGTTCAAGAATTGTCCGGTAATGTCCGTTATTCTGAACACCATCACGCCTGCTTTGCCGACCAACACAGCATCGACATAGCCAATACCACGTTTATTGATGTTGCGGATAAAGGTATAGCTGTTGTCAATTGAGTTGCTGTTTTGAGCAAGATATTCACCGACCATACGTGCGAGGTTATTTTCTGTCTTGAGCGTTAACGCCCGTACAGCCACACCTAACCCACTGAGTGCCAGCAAAACACCTCCGATAAAGATGATATTTCTCGCAATATCATACACATCAAATACACTGCTGGAATCAGAAGTGAGCGGCACGACAAACAACGCAATCCCAATTGTTGTGATAAAGATTCCAAGCGCGGTTAATACTGCCGCGAGTTGTAATAGCAGACGCGCACGCCGGCTAATTGCACGCGAAGGTGCGACGTTCTTCACAGGGCAATCCCCCTATTTATCTTCTTTAGGCTTAGCAGGTTTAGCCGCTTTTGTACGGCGCGACGCAATAATATCCTCCAGAATAACCTGAAGTTCGTTGAATTTCGGCAATGGTTTATAGATCAATTTATCTGCTCCCGCCTGTTCAACGATTGATTTTTCTTCTTCCGGTGTGAGCTTATAGGCTGTAATCAGCACAATTGCCATATTTTTTAAGGAGCCGCTTTTACGAATACGCCCGCCAACATCCGGTCCCTGAATGGCTCCGGGTAAGCGAATATCCAACAGAGCAAGCTCCGGTAGTTCTCCCTGAAAACTCCCGTGATCAACATCATCAATCCAAGATATAGCTTCTTCGCCATCGACAAAGGCGACACCCTCAATGCCCCAGATACCGAACATTGCCAGAAGCACTTCATAAATATCCGGTTCATCTTCCACTACCATCCAAGTAGACAAGTTTTACGCCACCTTTCGCATTCTCTCAAACGAAATCCATACCCTATATAATAGAATTTCAACCGATAATCGGCAACTGTGGAAGTTAATTGAGTTTTTTCACAGTAAGAAATACTAAATTGACTATAATGGAATCATATATGACGTTGCGCTATTCCAACCTTAAGTCTTGTTATACAATCGATATAGCGCCTAGCAAGGTTAATGGAGGCAAACTTGAACTGGTTAATTGCCGAAGACGAAGCCGATATTCGAAATCTCGTAGCAATGATGTGCCAGGTATGGGGACACAATCCTATGACTTACGAAAGTGGTCATAAAGTGTGGGAACTGCTCGATCAATTAGACGCAGGCACCTATTCTGGCGAAATGCCGGAATTTGCCCTGATGGATATTCGGATGCCCGGGAGGCGTGGCGACGAACTTTCTAAACGTATGCGTACTGTGGAACAACTGAAAAATATTCCCATCGTCCTAATGACTGCGTTTGTGCTCAGTGACGAGGAAATGGCGCATATGAAAGAGGAATTTGGCATCGATCATGTCATCAACAAGCCACTACCCGATTTTGATCGTCTAAAAGTTATTATCGACAAAGTTATCGCAGATAAATCATAACCAAGGCAACCACCCTATGAGCGACACGCCCCCTTCCAACGCTGAAGAAGTGAGCGGTGCAATTAACCGTGTAAACCTGCTTGGTAGCATGACGGAGCGCTTATTCAGCCGTTTTTATACCGGTTTGAATACACGCAAAGAACAAGAGCAGGAACGCGTGGAAAAGGAAAAATTACAGAAGAAGATCGCGCTTGCCCGTCGTACGCATGAGCGCAACAAGAAACTGCGGGTGGCGTTGGACGAACGCGTACAGCAGATTGATCGTCTACAGGGCATCCTCAATCGGCTTGATGAGGGAATCATCATGCAGGACAATGAGGGACGCATCGTCATGAATAACAAGGCGGCGCGTGATCTGTTGGGCACCATGAAGAACTTCTGGGATAGTGAATTGGGCATGTTGTTTGACGCGTACCGGGATGTACGCGAGGTAGACACTGAACTTGCACCATTGGGGGACCCAACGCGTGTACAGGTTAACGGACGTATTGTTGGTGCACAAC
>DAOTXB010000893.1:0-13126 GCA_034435575.1 Anaerolineae bacterium | reverse complement strand
TTGCTTTCGCGCTTGTTGATGACTTCTGTTTCCACGTAGAGCGTATCACCATGAAATATGGGATGTGGGTGTATCACGTTCTCATAACCAAGATTAGCGACAATGGTGCCAGCGGTTAATTCTTGAACTGTGATACCGACCAGCACACCCATCGTGAAGATACCGTTGACGATACGCTGTCCGAAATCGGTTTTCTGGGCAAAATCTTCGTTGAGGTGTAAGGGTTGGGTATTCATCGTCAAACTGCTGAACATCACATTGTCCATTTCGGTGAGTGTCCGCCCAACGCTGTGGGTGATAGTTTGACCAACTGCTAAATCTTCGTAGTATTTACCTGCCATGTCTCGCCTAAACTCCGTGTGAATCCACCGCCGGCAACGTAAAGCTAAACCGGCTTCCCTCGCCAATCACGCTATCCACCTGCACATCACCGCCCAGTTTTTCTACAATGCGATGCACGACAGACAACCCTAAACCGTGCCCCTCAATTTTGATCTGGTTCAATCGGGTGAAGGGCGTGAATACACGCTTCTGTTCGTCGTCCGTTAAACCGTTGCCATTATCCTGTACCCAGTAGCGTATATGACCACTTGAAAGGCGCTCAGAACCGATGGCAATATATGGAGGTTCACCACCATATTTAATGGCATTACTGATATAATTTGCCCATACTTCTTCCACCCACGGGGCATAGCCAAGACCAGGAGCCCATTCATCTGGTGTTTCAATGATTGCTTGCGATTCCTCAATAATGCCACTTAAGCGTGCTTCCACCTGTGGGATCAATTCGGTCATATCAAGCTGAGAAATCTCCGCGCCTTCCATTTTATTGACACCGGCGAGCAACAGCAAAGCATTGATGATCTCTTTGAGCTTGTAGCCACCTTCCATGATGAGATGCAAGTATTCGCGCACCTGATCGTCTGGCATGCGGTCAAAATAGTTCAATATAAGGCTGGCAAAGCCCATCATGCTGGCAATAGGATTCTTGAGATCATGGGCAACGGTATAAGCGAATGCGTCTAACTCTTCATTGCGCTCTTTAAGTTCAATCGCCTGTTGCTGTAACTGTTGTTCAAATAATTTACTCTGTGTAATATCCTGCGCCGCACCATAAATATGTGTCACACGCCCTTCTTTTTCGTCCCAATAAGGATGTCCATGATCGCGTAACCAGCGAATGTCGCCCGATTTGGTGAAAATACGAAATTCGGTCACATCTACCTCACCATTGAGCAGGCGATAAAAACGCGCAAGTGCCTTTTCCATATCATCAGGATGGGTGATGCGTTCCCAACCATCGCTGTCCATTTCCTCCCACGTATAGCCAGTAATGTCATGGAAAGCCTGTGTGCTCCAGTCTTTTGTCAGCGAATTATCCGCATTCACGACATAGGAGTAAGCATAATCAGAGATCGTGTCGGAGATAATGCGATAGCGGCGTTCGTTTTCTGCCAGCACCGTCTTGACCATTTTCTGCTCGGTGATGTCGTGTGCCACGCCCACATAATATAGTGGCTCATCGTTTTCATCACGCGCCAGCGTACCAGCAGAGGTATGCCAGAACCATGTGCCGTCTTTGTGTTGCACCCGATATTCTATGCCCCGATGTTTCTTGCCTGTTTCTACAACGCGGCGCAAGAATTCTTCACAGGCTTCTAAATCATCGGGATGAACGAATGCCTCAAATCTGACCCCGATAACCTCATCCGGTGAATGTCCTAGAAACTCCGTCCAATTTGACGACACATATAAAAATTCGCCGGTGAAGGCTAATGAATAGATAATATCGCTGGCATTTTCGATCAATGTGCTCAGGCGACGTTCGTTCTCGCGTAGCGCTTCTTCGATCCGTTTGCGCTCATCAATATCTTTGTGTGTGCCAATCATGCGGAGAGGTGTGCCATCTTCAGCGCGTTCTACAACCTTGCCCTGCGCGCGAATCCATTTCCAATCGCCATCTTTGTACTTTAAACGGTGTTCAATCTGGTAAATGCTGTTGTCGTTAATGTGTGAGTCCAATGCCTGTTGCACATGAGGTGCATCGTCCGGGTGCATGAGCTGTTCCCATGTGCTTACATCTGGTGGCAGGTCATCCACGTCATAACCGAGCATCATCAGCCAGCGCGGGCTATAATAAACCTCGCCTGTTTGCATGTTCCAATCCCACACACCATCATCAGCCGCTTCTAACGCTAGTTGCAGACGTTCTTGATTCTGTTTTTGGGCTGTTATGGCTTGAAGCGTGGTTTTATGAGAGAGCAATCGACGGATTCGTTGGCGCAGTAAAACAGGTTGTATCGGTTTGAGAATATAATCATCCACACCAATGTCAAACGCCTGTTGGATCACATCATCATCGTTCATTGAGTGGATCACGATAATGACAATCTGTTGCCCGTTGAGCATGGCTCTGATTTGACCACATAACGCGAAACTTTCAGCCTGTGCAATGGATGCATCAATCAGTACAACATTGGGCATTGTGTCATCTTGTATGGTTGACAATGCTTCGTTTGTATCCACCGTTTCAATTACCGCGTATCCATCCTGCTGTAACAAACCGCTTAAAGTTTGTCGCAGGAGCGAATCACTGATGGTGATAAGAATCGTATAGGTTTGGGTTGTGGCTAAATGTGTGTCCATATGCATGCGTGATAAGTTATTAACTATCGCCCTGGTAATTTTCCGTAATTATTTATCTACGATCAGACGAACTTCATGCTTTATTATACCGAATATAGCGAATTAAAAAGTATTTTTGAAATTTTGTTTTAAGCGTTATGTTAAAACAAACTGGATTTGGTGAAATGTGGTTCTTGATTTCGTAAAATGAGGGCTATAGTGTAAGGGTAGCAAATGTCGAAAGACGATCATTTTCGAGTCAAGACAGGCTTGTTACAATATAACAGATTATAATGATTAATCACAGGTAATAATCTATGTCACTTTTGTTAGAAGGTTTAAACCCACAGCAGAAAGAGGCGATCACCGCCGACCCCGGTCCGGTGCTTGTGCTTGCCGGTCCAGGTAGTGGGAAAACCCGTGTACTCACGCATCGTGTCGCCTATCTGATACAGGAAATGAATGTCCCTAAGCAGGCGATTTTGGCAGTCACATTTACCAATAAAGCCGCCGGGGAGATGCGTGCCCGTGCCGGTGCTTTGCTGGGTGATCCGTTACGCGGGTTAAATCTGGGCACATTCCATGCCATTTGCGCCCGTTTGCTCCGGCGTGAAGGGAACAACACCCCGTATGGCTCAGACTATTTAATTTATGATACTGATGACCAACTTGCCGTGGCAAAACAAGCCATGAACGAGCTTAATATTGACCCGAAAAAGTTCAACCCACGTCGGGTCATGGGGGCGATCTCTACCGCGAAGAATGAACTCATCCTCCCATCAGAATTAACGGGGAGCGATTATTTTAGCGAGATTGTCAGCCGTGTGTATCCGCGTTATCAAGCGATTTTGCTGGATAACAACGCGATGGATTTCGATGATTTGCTGATGCAGATGGCACTACTGTTACAGAACAACCCGACATTGCACGAAAAATATATGCACCAATTTCAATTTGTCATGGTGGACGAATTTCAGGATACCAACATGGCACAATATGCGCTGGTGAAGTTGCTCGCCCAACCGGATGGCAATGTGTTCGTGGTCGGTGATGAAGATCAGGGTATTTACGCGTTTCGTGGCGCGGACTATCGCAATGTTCTGCGCTTCCGTGATGATTATCCTGATGCACGGGTGATCTTGCTGGAACAGAATTATCGATCTACACAGGTGGTGCTTGATGCCGCCCGCGCTGTCATCGACAAAAACGCCAACCGCACACCAAAATCATTATTTACCGAGCGTGACGGGGGCGACAAAATCACCGTTCACGAAGCCTATAGCGAAGAGTACGAAGCGCGCTACGTCATCGATAAAATCGACGAACTGTGTCGTAAGCGTGATCTGGACTATAACGACTTTGCGGTGATGTATCGCACCAATGCACAATCCCGTGTGCTGGAAGAATCATGCATCCGTGAAGGTGTTCCTTATGTATTGATCGGTGGTGTTGGCTTCTATAAACGCCGGGAAGTGCGCGATCTGCTCGCCTATTTGCGCTTTGTCAACAATGGCAACGATAAAATCAGCTTCAGCCGGATAATCAACGTGCCGAGGCGTGGAATCGGCAAAAAGTCCTTGACCGATTTTCAGCATTGGGCGGCGAATGACTGCGAAAATTATGATGAAGCGCTAGAAAGACTCATCCACGGTGAATCCACCCCGCTTAGTGGGCGCACAGCGCGATTATTCGCAGATTTTGGTCTGATGATTAAGGCATGGCGTGATATTGCCGATGAAGGCAACCTTGCCGGGTTGTTTGATCGAATCATGGGTGACACCGGGTATCGCATGTATTTGATCGACACGATGAGCGAAACCGAGGAACAAGCGGCTGAACGTGAAGAAAATGTCGCCGAGTTACGCGGTTTGTTGGTGCAGGCACAGGACGAAGGTATCACGCTGACCGAGTTCCTCGCGGAGCAATCGCTGGTCGCTGATGTTGATTCGCTGGAAGCGGGCAGTAACGCCGTCACCCTGCTCACATTACATGCGGCGAAGGGCTTAGAATTTCCGGTTGTGTTCATCACAGGGCTGGAAGAAGGCATTTTACCCCATGCGCGTTCCTTCGATGAGTTAGATGGTATGGAAGAAGAGCGCCGTTTGATGTATGTGGGGATCACCCGTGCTGAGGATATGCTCTATCTCACCTATGCTTTCCGGCGCATGGTTTTCGGCACTAGTAACGCCAATGCACCGTCGCGCTTCTTAGCAGATTTACCACCGGACATCACCGACGGGTTATCGCTCAAAGTATCACACAATGCTGACCAAGAACGCCTGCGTGAGCAAACCCGCTGGGATAGTGGTTCGGCATCTCAGAGCCGATTACAGCGTGATCTTGAATTGGCGCGTCAACGTGATCAAAAACGCAAAATTTCCGAATCGACGCAAGAGCCAGAAAATAGTGGTAACAAAAAAATTCGCAGTAAAATCGTACCTTTTCCGGGCGCTTCATCAACGAAGTTTTCCGCAAATCAACGCGTCACGCATGGCAAATTTGGTGCAGGCATGGTGATCGAAAGCAAGTTCAGCGCAGGCATGGAAGAGGTCACAGTGGCGTTTGAGAATCGTCAACACGGCATCAAGACCATTTCAGCCGATTACTTAAAATTGTTATAATTGGCACATCACTCTGAACCCATTCAGGAGCAAAACACATGACTGTTTCTCACTGGCAAGCAGACGGATCACAGGTGCGACATGACGTGGATGTGCTGGTCGTCGGCGCGGGTGTGGTTGGATGTGCCGCCGCCTACTTCGCTACACAGGCAGGGCGCGAGGTGGTCATCACGGAGATGCGCGATGTAGGCATGGGCGCGAGTGGGCGCAACGCGGGCTTCATGATTACCGGCATTGATATGTATTATCATCACGCGATTGCACGTTATGGGCACAGCACCGTGCGCGAATTATATGCACTCTCCAAAACTACGCATGGTCATTGGCGACACTTCGCAGAAACAGGGGGTGTCAAGCTCGATGAATGCGGGTCAATGCTCCTCGCGGAAAGCCCTGAAGAAGCAGAAGAATTGAAAATCGCCGCCGAAGCGATGCACAAGGACGGCATTGCAGTTATTTATCATGACCATGACCCATTAGATCGCGGGTATTTTGCCGCTATCGAACAACCATGGGATTGTGCGGTGCAACCTTATGATCTGGCAATGGCGATTTGCGAACAAAGTGGCGCGGAACTCATCGCCAATAATGAGTTATATCGGCTAGAACAAAACACGAACGGCGGCGTAACGGTTTATACACAGCATGTCATCTTCAACGCGAACAAGGTGATGCTTTGCACCAATGCCTATTCACCGCGCATCCACCCATATTTCATCGGGAAAGTGATCCCGACACGGGCGCAATGTCTCGTCACCGAAACGCTAGACACGCCGGTGCTGAACACCTGTGGATATAGCGATTATGGGTATATGTACTATCGGAGCACCTTTGATAATCGTCTGTTAATCGGTGGTGGACGTAAGCAACACCAAAAGCTTGAAAACAACACAACCGAGGATCGTGTGACCGACCCTGTGCAAACCACGCTCGACGTATACATGCAACGCCATTTTCCCGAAGTTAAGGTGCCCGTCTCCCGGCGATGGTCAGGGATTATGGGCTTTACACAGGACAAGATTCCACTGGTCGGCACGTTGCCGGATATGCCAGATGTTGGCTTTGTGGTTGGCTTTACAGGGCACGGGTTAGCATTTGGCGCGGGGACTGCGGCACGGGCAATGGCACACTTACTCAATGGTGAGGATGCAGGTGTGGTGTCTATCTCACGGTTTGAGTGATGTTGGGATATTTTGTGATGGAACTTCACGCAATTTAATTGCCTGATCTTACAGGTCACTATAGACTATATTTAGAATATTCTGTGAACAATCAATAAAGGAAGTTTATATTGGCTTATCGTGCCCTAACCACAACGTTACTGATATTTGTGATGCTATTATTTGCTGTGCCGGAAAACGACGCGCAGATTCCGCTGTTCGATCAACAACATCCTATGCTAGAAATGATGCGCTTTGTGCCAGATGGCCCCATCGTATATGAAGCCCTCAACAGTTACATCAATTATGAAGCCTTACAGTCCACCAACGGTGTGACGGTTGACCCGTCAACTTTCGCAGAATGGGATAGCCTCGAAGATTATGAACGCAGTCTGTGGATTCATCGCTCACTTCGTTGGACGACGGGACCGAGCGCACAATATATCGTGCAACAAGAAGATGCAGTGAATGTGAGTGGCTTTGACTTTTTCACGATGTCACAGGCGGTAGCATTCGGCAACCCACCCGCCAACGGTTTTGTATACAGTGTACCGCTTGACCGTGCGGGTTTTGAAAGTGCAATGGATACAAGTCGATATGAACAGACAACCATCGGTGGCTTAGAGGCATGGTGCCCGGTAGAAGGGTGTGATGTAGGTTTTGACCAGAATCTAAGAGAGCGTGATCCCGCCTTTATTTTTGACAATAGTGCGTTGGGTCGTCGCCCGCCGCTTTTGGTAGACGGTGATTATGTCGCCACTACCTTCCCGGAAGAACTGGCCGAATTAATGGCGGAAGCCTATACCAGCGACAATAACTCACTGGTTGATAATGAGGATTATGGCGCATTGTTCCGGGCATTGGTCGCTTTTGAAGCAGACGCGGGCACGCTCATGCAGATGAGTACCATCCCGGCAGAGGAATATCTTGAAATTGACCTGAACGACCCTGATACTACGTTGGAAGGTCTACCAATCTCAGCGAATAACCTGCCATCATCCTGGCAAAATTATGGCGTTTTGCCAGCTTATACCGCGCTGGCGATGGCAGATTATCAGGTTGATAGTGAACAGATCGCCGCGGTGATGGTGGTTTACGACAACGAGACCGATGCACAGATCGCCGCCGAGGAACTCGCCATCCGTGTACGCGATTTTGCGGGGGAGTTAGTCACAGGGGACGGTACACCCTTTATTGAAATACTTGAGGGCACAGCGACAGTCAATGACCCACAGGTGATCGCAGATGATAATGGACGTTTCGTAGCAATCGCTAGCGTGAGCTATCCTGCACCTTCAGAAGAAGAGGATCGTCTGGGCGTAACTGTGGATGAGCCTGCTCAGACACCCGGATTCTTATTCCGGCGCTGGATGAACTCTATCTTCCAACGCAGTTTTGATATCATATGGAGCATCGTGCCACTCGATTAATTTTTGCTAGATTGACCCTAAGCATACTGTCCTACTTGTGAGGCGATTTACTCGTAGGGCAGTATTTTGTTATGGACACCATCATTGCCTCAGAGTGAGGGTTTACCATAACGTGCGATAAATTCCTCTCGGTTTATGCCAAACCACAAACTATCGTGAAATTCCCCAGCGGTGTAAATCATCCGTCGTAAACAACCCTCCTCTGTAAAACCGAGTGATTTATGGAGTTTGATTGACCCCGTGTTGAAGCTATAGACCTGTGTGGTGCATTTTTGATAGCGTAGCTCCTCGAAGAAATAGCGCAACAATAGCCGAATGGCTTCGCTGGCATACCCCTTTCGGCGATGTTCTTCTCGGATGATAAGTCCGTAGCTGAAGGTGCCCATGTGAGGGTCGGTGTTGGTGGAATTGATATTTCCGACATGCTCATCATCAAGCGTTTCGATCTGTAAACGCACATTATCCCCGTTCGCGCCAGAAATCGCTTCGTTCTCCGCCCATTTTCGGGCACGGGTGCGCGAGTTCGGGAAAGGGATATTGTAGGCGTAGCGTGCGTCATCAGTGTTTTTATCCCACGCATAATGAATCTCCCAATCATCCGCTTCCATACCACGTAATCGTACCCGTTCACCTTCCCAGATATTATTCGCCATAATGCATTAGCCTTTTTCATGTGAAATACGTTGAAATGTATATTATATGTATAATTTTGTCTATAAAAATCTACAGTGATCTTTTTTGACCCTTATTGACACACAAAGACTATTCTGCTAGGATACTTCTAGCGGGTCGTCGTGCATGGGTTATCGTGGTTCGATTCCGACCCCCTCCGCCTTTGAAACATATCACATGGAGGGGGACTCCAATTTGGGGAGAGATGACACCCATCACACTATTCATCCGCACCACTATTCATTTTAGTACAAAGAAAGGTATAGGCGATGAAGAAATATTTGACAAACTTCATCAGCAAAGGGCAAACGCCTCAAAATCAGCCTATGCCGGGTACAAATCAGGTCATGAACTCGGCAGGTGGCTATACGTGGCACGTTGACCAATGGGATCGTTTGCATCGCTTTCTGATATTAGGGAGCGAAAACGGGTCTTATTATGCCATACAGCATCAGCTCACTGTTGAGAACGCAAAAAATGTGCTTGCCTGTATCGAAGCAGACGGGCAAAAGACTGTTGAAATGATCG
This sequence comes from Anaerolineae bacterium, assembly GCA_034435575.1. Taxonomy (GTDB): domain Bacteria; phylum Chloroflexota; class Anaerolineae; order Aggregatilineales; family Phototrophicaceae; genus JAVJSU01. The sequence continues at coordinate 4,090 of DAOTXB010000893.1, read as the reverse complement.
TGGCTATTTCTACAGAAGGACGTGCCCCGAAAAATGATCCGGCGATCTTCGCCCTTGCGCTAGCGTCTAGCGTGGGAAACGACGCAACACGGGCGCTTGCTCTTACCATGATGCCACAGGTCTGCCGTACTGCTACCCACCTGTTTACATTTGCGGAAACGATCAAAGGGATGCGTGGATGGGGGCGTGGTCTTCGTCGTGCGGTAGGTGCATGGTATACCGGACGTGAAGCGCGCAACCTTGCTTATCAGGTGGTGAAATACCGTCAACGTGGTGGGTGGTGTCATGCAGATGTACTTCGCCTTGCACACCCAACCCCGCCGGATGAAGAAACGGATGCACTTTTTAAGTGGATTACACATCGGGAAGAGGCGACATGGGCAACCGAAATTTCTTCGCCAGATTCTGAGGCGCAGACCTTCATCTGGGCATTTGAGCAAGCACAACGGGCAGAAAATGCCCAGACAATTGTGCGTTTAATCGCTGAATATGATCTGCCCCGCGAAGCGATCCCAACGCAATTTCTTAAGGAAGCGCCCGTATGGGAGGCATTGCTCCATAAGATGCCGATGACCGCGATGATTCGTAACCTGGGAAACATGAGCAAGTGTGGTCTGGTCAAAGGCAACAACGATGCTGTCAAGACTATCGTGAAACGCCTGACCGATGCTAACCGTCTGCGTAAGGCACGTGTACATCCGCTAGCAGTGCTTTCTGCTCTGCGTGTATATCGACTTGGTTATGGGCTACGGGGTCAGCTAAATCGGTATGGGTATATGCAGGTGCAATCGCAAGAACGTCAATGGACTCCTGCACCCCGCGTGCTTGATGCGCTGGATACCGCATTTGAACTCGCGTTCCAGCAGATTGAACCGACCCATAAGCGCACCTTGCTGGCATTGGATGTCTCTGGTTCGATGGGTTTCGGGATGCTGGCAGGTGTTGCCGGTTTAACACCGCGTGATGGTGCCGCCGCAATGGCGATGGTTACTGCACGGACAGAACCAGACTATGATGTAATTTCGTTTCAGGAGAAGATTGTGCCGTTACCGATTTCTGCCAGAATGCGTTTAGATGACGTGGTAGATATGACCACTAATCTTCCCTTTGGGCGCACCGATTGCGCTCAACCAATGTTGTATGCGTTGGAAAATAAGCTGGAGATCGATACGTTTATCGTTTATACCGACTCAGAAACATGGTTCGGTAAGGTACATCCAGCAGAAGCCCTGCGCGATTATCGCCAGAAGACTGGAATTCCTGCCCGTTTGATCGTGGTTGGGATGATCGCCAATAACTTTACTATTGCAAATCCTGATGATGCTGGAATGCTCGATGTCGTCGGGTTCGATACCGCCGCGCCACGTATCATGGCAGATTTTGCGCGGGGAACGCTTTAAGCTGTAAAGTTATGGTAATAACGTGTGATGTGGGTGCGGTACGCTGTATATGGGTTCTCGTTGATTCACGAATAGCCCCATATGCAATTCTTTGACCGCACCCCATTTAACAAATGAATACAAAATCATGCGGGACGAACGGTTGTGGGTTCTCGTCTTTCAACGATTAACCGATAAAACGGTTCGGAGGTTCGAATCCTTCCTATCAACGACATTGTACGTCGATAGTGGCAGAGTGGTCTATTGCAAATGACTCCGGTCATACTCCACACCACAAACTTTCCCGCATGATTTTAGTAGAACCATAGGTTTTTATAGGTTGTGAGCCGAATGATATGGGTTACCGGTTTTGGCAGGTTCAACTCCTGCCGCCCTTCGTAAGAGGGCATCCTTCGCAAGAGGGGTTTACCCCATATCAATCCCTTGTTCACAACCTATGAAGACCAACAATATAGCGCGGGCCGCTGATTGCGGGTTATCGTAAATATAACGGTCCTAAGGTACTACGTGAGGGAAGAACGCCAACCCTGACCATAATTGGTCAACGGCTCACGACGCGTTGGCGGGCGTGCCAGGCGATGGTTGAAACTTCAGCCATTAGCGGCGACGGGGAAACCCATCCCGCATCACCATTTGCCCGCGCTCTTTAATCATCAACTGAATACGAAGCGGGCCGAAGTGTACGGGTTATCGACTCATAATCGGATGGTTGCAAGTTCAAGTCTTGCCTGCTCCATAAGGTCAAATGACCGGAGCAGTAGCTCAATTGGCAGAGCATCAAATCCCCGGCACATCCCTTGCCCGCTTCGTATTTTGTTTAGTTGATGTACTGAAAGTAGTTGCCGTCTTTGGCAACCTAGCCAATCACAATTTGGAAGAGTAACATCCCGACGATTGCGGCGAACATGGTTGGATAAACCACACGCGCGGGCATGCCGTCTAGTGCTTCCGGTAGAAGTTCCTTGAAGACCATCCAGAACATGGCACCGGCGGCTAAACCCAAGCCAACAGGCAAGAAGGGACGGAATGCCAGCACAAATAAGAACGCGGGAACTGCCATTAACGGCTGTGGCAAACTGCTGAACACGCTCCAGAACGCCGCACGAGATACGGTTGCTCCACGCGGGATGAGGATGAGGCTAATCGCCAGACCTTCAGGGATATTGTGGATGGCGATGGCGATAGATATCAACAGACCGAAGCGGTCATCGCCGCCATAAGACACACCCACGCCGATACCTTCCGCGAAGGAATGTACGGTCATGATGCCGACAATCAATAACATTTGTACCGCGTCCGCACCCTGCACTTTCCCAATGTGAAACTCTTCATTACGATTGTGCAAGATACGATTCGCCACATAGACTAGTATCGCACCCAATAAGATGCCGATAATCACCCGAATTCCCGGCTGATCGACATTATCCAGCGCAAAACCTTCGACCACTAACCCGATGCTCGCCCCTAGCATTAACCCAGCCGCTAACGCATTACCGATCCCTAACCAGCGATCATTGATATTTTTGATGAAGAGAAAAGGTAAGGCACCGAACCCAGTTGTCATGGCGGTAATTGACGCGGCAATAAGCACTAACCACACGGTTGGCTCATTATTCGATAATTGATGACTTACCCAAATCGAAGCCGCGGCAACCAGCCCAAATAAAACTAGCGCGGTGAGGATGTCCATCCATCGTTTTTCTGTCGGTTGTTCTATTTTTTTCTGATGTGCAGTCATTGTTTTCACTGTGTGATATGCTATTGTTTAACCATGATTATACATCATATTTCTTATGGCGTAAATCAACATTCACACTGCGTTAACACAATTTTACGCAGTGTTATTAAATCCTGCATAAAAGTCCCAGATGATCCATTCACCGCGCGCGTCCATCACCCGTGCTACCCCGTCAATATCCCACTGCACCAGTTGCCCGGCATGGACGACAATGGCGGTGCGGGTGCGGGCAACTTTTTCGTCTGTGGCGCTTTCCACCAATCCCCATGCCGCGTAAATTTGTCCATTTGTCCGGCTGATGGTGCGTTTATCACGAAAGCCCAGACGACCAGCAATTTGCTCATTGGTTAAGCCCGCCGCCACCATTGTCGCGACGGTTTGTTCGTTCGGCTCTAATAAACTCATCGGATCATTTTCGTCCAGATGCCGTACTTCTTGCACGCGTGTTTCAATATCAGGATCAACAAATCCACGCCCGTTGACTGCATCCTGTAACAGAGGCACGATCATTTCCGGCAACAAATAATTTGACTTACGCACATAGGCATAATGGCTGAGGATGCCCGCTTGCCGGAAAGCGCGATAATAGGCATCGTCATCTTGTATCGAATAAAAGACAACCGGTAAACGCGGAAATTCGCGCCGGATCGCAACCGCCGCATCAATGCCATTCATGTCACCCGCAAGCGCCACATCCATCAAAATTGCGTCGACAGCATGGGTCAAACAATGTTCGAGCGCGGTTTCGCCCGCATCCACTACACCATCGATTGTTACGGTGCCGGTTGCCTCCAAACCGACTTTAAGAGCATCCTGCAAGCGGGTGTTATCCTCCACCAGTAGTAATTTGATCATCACCGTGATTGCTCCATTTTTTGGGGTTCGTGTTTCAACAAGCATAGAAATAATCTCTGGTTATATCAACTATTGGTATCATCCTGGATGATGACAC
>DAOTXB010000892.1:0-5543 GCA_034435575.1 Anaerolineae bacterium | reverse complement strand
AACGGGGCAAGCTCCGCATAAGCGTCTAGCGGGAGCACGCTGATCGACGCGTTATCTAGAATGATGTCGTTCAATAAAATGCTATATTCACGCACACTGCCTTCTGCACTCATTACCCTACGCTCAATAATGGAACTATCTGCTATTGAATGACGAAATGAATCATAGGTAAAGCTGATGCCAAAAAATTCTGCATCTGCCAGTTGGTTGGGTGTTGAGAGGGGTTCAATCCACGCCTCGCCGGTATCACGATCACGCTCTGCTGTCCAGCCGACCACATCTTCATAGATGACCTGCCACCAGATATAGCCATCGACACAAGCACGTTCACTGACAACCTGAAATTCTTCACCACCGGGGATTGTGCCGACGACATCAGCGACCAGCGACGGTTCCGCACGGACACGATTACCATCGCCCGGCAACACCCGCCCGCGTGACCCCACCACCATATAAGGCGCATCCACATCAGCGTCACAGGGCGGAAAATCCGGCTGTGCGATTGTCGTTACACCAGAAATTATCATTGTCAGCAACAGAGTAATCAACATAGGACGCTTCATCATGGCGCTATTCCTCATGGTTTTGTGGATGCAATGGACGATAGCCTCACTATAGCATTATTCGCCAATTGGCGAATTTGAGCTGACACCTGTGCAACCTTCTTTTCGATTTCGCGTATACAACTATATAACCGAAAAACAAAACACTAAACAAGGACAATAGGTATCATGACTGACCAAAACAAAAATCAATTCAACGATGTTGCAAATGACCTGAACAGCCGTCTGCAAGGGGCAATCGAAAAAGGGAACGCACGACGTGTCATCGTCCGCAAAGCAAACGGTGAATCGCTGATTAACGTCACACTTACCACCGCTGTTATCGTTGGCGCTATCGGGATGATCTTCCTGACAGAACTTACCATGCTGGTGCTGATCTTATCCGTCGCCGCTGGTGTTTACTACAAAGCGAAAATTGAGGTTGTGAGTGTTGTAGAAGATACTGACACACCCAATATCGTCACAACAGAGAAAAGCCCGGACGATTCTGACGTACAATCTGCCGCATAACCTGATGGGCGATACAACTGATAAATACACATGAAATCCTGCTCCGGCGGGATTTTTGTGTTTGACCATTCAGTGCAAAATACCCCCAAAACTTAAGGGATGACGTTGCGTTGGAGCGGGTATATCCTGTAAGATGGACATAGAGGCGTTGTCGTTTAATAGTCGGAAGATAGTGGCATATGGCAGATAAACCGAATACAAAAAATAAACCCATCACGGAGTCGGGGACGTTCAAATTACCAGAAGAACTACAACCCAAAACACGCCGGGAACCGCCGAAGCCGACATCACTCCCGGAATATGTTGAAGAACATGGCGCGACCACCGGCATTAATCCGATCATACCGGAGGGTGAGGATACCAGCGCCGACCTTGATGATGACCCTGCAACAGGACAATAATTCTTTATGTCAGATGAAGGACAAATTTTCATAAAAATGCGTGCCTTTTTTGAAGATGACGATTGGCACGTCACACCGATGGACTCGATGCCCGTACTCAGTATGGGCTTTACAGGTAAATCCGGTAAATGGATGTGTTTTGCACAGGCACGCGAAGATCAAAATCAATTCGTATTCTATTCTGTTTGCCCGATGAATGTTCCCGATGACAAACTTTCCACTGTGGCGGAGTTCATCACCCGAGCCAACTATGGCATGATTATCGGCAATTTTGAGATGGATTATGCCGATGGTGAAGTGCGCTATAAGACAAGTATCGACGTGGAAGGTGATAATCTCTCCAATGCGCTCATCAAGCAGATGGTTTATGCCAATGTGATTGTGATGGATCGCTATTTGCCGGGATTAATGCGGGTGATTTTTGGTGGTGTTGAACCGGCACACATCATCGCAACGATTGAGGGCGAATTGCCCGAGGATGCGATCAACATTGGCACTGCTGATGATGAAGACTTCGAGTTTAAGTTCAGCCTAGATGACATCGACTTTAGCGAGTTGGATGCCGGACTTGAATTGCTCGATAGTGAAAACGTCGCGGATGATTTGCCAGAGACTAGCATCGATGCGGATAGAGACAACAAGGTTGAAGACGACGAAACCGACGATGACACGCCAAACGAAAGCTAATGTGCTCTAGAATTGCGTGTGATGATCCGTCTTACAAAAAAGTATCACGCAATTTACTCCACGATTAGACGAATATCGTAATCTGCCACGCCCGCTAAACCGAGCCAGAATGGACGTACCAATTCATATGGGCAATCCCCCTCGGTGATAAATTGAGCGGCGATGGTCAATGTTTGTGCCACATCATCGCGTTCAAAACGGGTAACATCATGGTGGGCGGTACACCCCATACCCGCGCTCCATGTACCAATCAGCACGGTGTCATCGCTAAACGCGTACATCTCTCGACCGACAGCACGCTCACATAAACCGCTATTATCCGCAAGATCATACAGGCGGATTAAGTCCTCCGCGCTCCGCAAAACAAACACCTGTCCGGCGGCATCCAACGCGGATTCAAAGCAGATGCCGTAAAACGTCGGGCTTGCATCCACCCAACCATCTTGCACCGCATCAGTCGGCACAGCTTGTTGGGCATCGGGCGCGACAGCTCCGATTGTACAGCCCGTTAATGGCACCACAACCACCGTAACTAGCACAAGCCATAAGAAGGGTGTAGAATTTGTATAGATGTTTCTCAATTTTTTTATTCGCATGGCGCTATAAACCATGATACTATTGTCTTTATTAAGCTCAACTTAAACCCACAGATGGATGTTGCCCAATGCGCATTTTAATTATCTCCGATATTCACGCTAATCTTACGGCATTTCAAACCGTGCTTGACCACGCACAGGGTGATTGGGACTATGTATGGTGTCTCGGTGATGTGGTCGGTTATGGTCCTGACCCTAATGAATGTGTCGATAAATTGCGTGAATTGCCACACTTATGTTTAGCGGGAAATCATGATTGGGCGGCTTTAGATCGTCTTGATATTCGCACATTTAATCCTGATGCGCGACGTGCCGTAGATTGGACACGCGAAACATTAACACCTGAAAACACCGAATGGCTCAAAGCCCTTCCGACAACATTTGTCATTGGTCAGTATACCCTTGTTCACGCTAGCCCACGCGAACCGATCTGGGAATATATTCTGGAACCATTGGTCGCGGCGTTGAACTTCCCTCATTTTGAAACACCCTATTGCCTTGTCGGTCATACCCATCAACCCGTCATCTATGAAATGATTAACGATAATGGGGAAACTGAGGCGATTAAACCAGCTTATAACCAACCGCGCAACCTGAATGGTCATCGTCAGATTATCAATCCGGGGAGTGTTGGTCAACCGCGTGATGCTGACCCGCGTGCCGCCTATGCCATTCTCGACTTCGAGAACAATGTATGGGAGCATCGTCGTATTGAATATGATATTTCTGATGTCCAACAACGCATGCGCCGTTATGATATGCCAGAACGCTTGATTGCCCGCCTCGAACACGGCTGGTAACGCGCTTTGACAGCCGATTACATCCCACCTACACATATTGTTGCCGGGTGTGCATGGGTCACAAACCAGCACAATGAAACCTTGCTTGTCAAACATCCTAAACGGGGATGGGAGATGCCCGGTGGACAGATCGAAAATAGCGAAACACTGATCGAAGGCGTGATCCGCGAAGTACAAGAAGAAACAGGCACCACTATCGAAATCACCGATCTTGTCGGCGTGTATTCCAACATCGCGCCACCAACGAAGGTGATTTTTACGTTTATGGCGGACTATATCGACGGTGCGCTTACTCCGAGCGATGAAAGCCCGGAGTTGGCATGGGTGCCGGAAGATGAAGCCCTTGCGCGCATCACGCATCCTGCCCTACGGTTACGTGCAGAGGATGCATTAGCCTTTGTGGGTAAGGTAGTCTATCGCGCTTACACCATGTCTCCGTTTACGATTCATGATCGGCGTGAAGTATAAGCACCCCGCCTCTAGTGCGCTACTCCATTGGATAGGTCAGTCCCCATTGTGCGCGGATGGCATCCATCGTTTGCATAATTGCCAACGTCTCAGCATGGGTCATGTGTGGGCTTTCGGTCAACCCTGCGCGTAAGCATCGCCCGACCTCACGCGCTTCATATTCGTAGCCATTGGCATCAAATGGAAATTCAAAGACTTGAGTGTCCTCACCTTTGATTAGCGTGATTTTGTCCGCCTGCCACCAATTCGCATCAACCCGAATAACCCCCTCCGTACCACTAATGATCGCCTCTTTTTGTGTCTCAGTGCGCGTGGCACAAGACAGCACTGCGATGGGACCGCCAGCATAATGAAAGAGCATACCAACCTGTTCATCCACACCTGTTTGACCGATATGCACGGTTGTTTGAATATCCGCAGGGGCACCGAGTACCATCCATGCCATATTGATCGGGTATACACCTACATCAAGTAACGCGCCCCCCGCCAATTCCGGCGCAAATAAGCGATGTTCGGGGTCAAGCGGTGCACGAAAGCCGAAATCTGCCTGCACCATACGCACTTCTCCAATCGCACCGTCTGCGATTAATGCCTTCATCTTGACAATAGCGGGCAGAAAGCGTGACCATAGCGCTTCCATCAAAAATAAGCCTTTGGTCTTAGCCGCTTCGATCACCACATTGGCATCATCGGCGTTCACGGTAAATGGTTTTTCACAGAGTACGGCTTTACCAGCTTCCAAACAGAGTAACGCATTGTCTTTGTGGAACGGATGAGGTGTGCCGATGTACACAGCATCCACATTGGGGTCGTTCACTAGCGCTTCATAACTATCGTGAAGATTAGGGATGTTGAATTTTTCGCCAAATGCATCGGCTGAGTTTTGACTGCGTGAGCCAACGGCGACCAATTCTGCATCTTCAACAACCTGTAGACCCTCCGCAAAGCTTGTCGCAATATTGCCGGTACTGATGATGCCCCAGCGTATTTTATTTGCCATAAGGTTGATCGTCCTTAAATGATTTTGAATAAAACGGTTTTATTGCAGTCGTAAGAGCGCTACGATCCATAATTTTCCTTGATGCTCTGGATATGGAAGAGTTCATGCCCGGCAATCTGATGCACCGCCGCCCGCACACTAACCGGAAAACCACTGCCTGTGCCCTGTCTTAGCAGTGCTTCATCATCAAAACTGTTGAATAAGGTCAACGTCGCCTGCCGGATCGCACGATACTCCGCAAAAATATCGTCAAGCGTGCGCGTATTGGCGCTGGCATGTGGTGCATAGTCGTCCTGTTCATAACCGGGGAGTGGGGTAGTGTCTCCACGCGCAATCCGTAACGCACGATAGGAAAAAACTCGCTCGGCATCCATCACATGCACAAGGATATCCTTCACCGTCCATTCTCCAGCTTGATGCGGTTCGTCCAAAGGCACACTGAGCGATTTCACAAGATCGTACATGACATCAACATTGTGTGCAAGATGATCCAAGACCCGTTCATCACGGGGCACAAG
>DAOTXB010000891.1:0-4620 GCA_034435575.1 Anaerolineae bacterium | reverse complement strand
GGTCCGGGTTTGCTCGGTATCCCTGAACGTGCAGAAACGCGCGTTGAAGGCGAACCGGCGATTATTTACCTGTGGAATTCAATCATCATGCCCAATGCTTATATCGTGGAAGGTGATCCAGTTTATCCAGAAGGGCTGATGCCACAGAACTATCTCGAAATTTATACTGAAGGCGAAATTCACGACATCGTCGCCTACTTGATGACGCTCGAAGAATGATAGAGTTTCATTGTTAAACAGGCAAAAAGTTAAACAGACAAAAACCCGTCTTGTTCATGTGTAGGCGGGTTTTATGTTTTAAGGGAGATTATGTTTCTCTAGATCCACCAAAAATTCAGCGGGAAGTTGCACTGTGTCGCCTTCCATATCTGCGCCGAAGGGGGTAATCGGTAGGCTTTCCGATGAGGTTAATGGGAGTTGGATATAGACTGCTGTACCCACGCCCTGTGTACTGCGTACAGAGACACGTCCACCATGTGCAGTGATAATCTGATTAGCGCTATAAAGTCCCTGTCCCATACCGGGCACACGCACAATATCACCAGTTTTCGTTTGTGGAATTCCACGATAAAAGCGTGTGAAGACATAGGGTAAATCTTTCTTATTTATCCCTACACCATTATCACGTACCCGTAAAACCGCCATACCCTCTAACTCATCCTTAATTTCTAGGGTGAGTGCGCCACTGCCATTGGGTCGGGGTGGGGTGTATTTGATCGCATTATCGAGAATATTCCCAATTGCCCAGCGCAGACGTTTTTCATCGCCCAGTACAAATAAATCACGTTTTTCAATGATGACATGTAGGCGCAGTTGATTTGCCTGCGCGACCTGTTGCCATTCATTGGCAAGTGCCCACACTAACGTTTCTGCGTGGAGCGGTTTTTGTGTCCGTTTGATCGCGGGTGCGTCTACTTGAGTTAGGTCTTGCATTTCGGCGATTGTCTTTTGTAATGCAATTGCATGTCGCGCTAATTCACGTGCAAACGAGCCGAGCATATTGGAGGCACTGCGCCCTTCAGCCCGCATGTTTGCGCTAGCGTTCGCACCCACACGCGCTAGTGTCATCAATGGTTGGTGGATGTCTGTGGCGATGCGTCGTAATAGCGCTTCACGATCTCGCTCTTCCTTGACCATTTCTGTAATGTCTCTTAGAACGACAACCGTTCCCATACGTCGGTTTGTTACGGAAATGACCGCCGCCGCTTGTGCGCGTAAGACCCGTTCATCAAAATCAACCCTGCGTGGGTCACCTAATGCATATAAACCCGGTGCGAGTTGCGCTCCCAGTTGTTCCTGCACAACATCCGCGAGTTCGTGCAGTCCGCTACTACGATATACGCGTTGCGAACCCAGTAAACGTCGTGCTTCATCGTTCATCATAAGCACACGTCCATCGAGCGCCTGTACAACCACACCATCAGGGATAGCTTGCATGACAGCGATGACATGGGCATTCTCGCGCCTTTGTTTGCGTAAGGCTTTACGGAGTGCTTCTTGACGTTGTTGTGCTTCTGTACGTTCTTCTTCGACGACCACGGCATAGTCATCAAGCGCTTGCCCGATAGCACCGATTTCCTCACGGGCACGCATGTTCGTTCGTGCGGTTGCTTCACCGGATGCTAGGGCGACTGCGGTCTCTTTAACCTTTTCGGCACGGCGCGCCATCCGGCTCACACCGAGGAAGGCGATCATCACCACACCACCGGAGATCGCGGCGGCGAATAATGCGACCAATTGTCGTCCTAATTCTGTGATAAACGGTACATCATCACGCATGACTGATGCGACTACACCAAGTGTGTTGGCGACAGTATCACCTGTTGTGCTGGTACGAAAACCATAATTGAAGGGTTGATAGGCGATTTGATACAGCATTTCCCCGATTTCAATCTCAGATACGGGGATTTGTCCCTCTGCGTTGATGGTCTGTGCAAACAGTTCACCGGGGATATTCAAGTCTGCACGATCAATTGTCTCTTCAAACGTGGTTTGCATCAAAGCGCGGTCTGGTCCATACATCATTAATTCTGAGTATGCGCTACTTTGTAAATCATTCAAGACAGTATTGAGTGTTTGCCCGACGAGCGCAGTGCCGACGAGTTCATCACCGAGCATGACCGGAACGCCTGTATACAGCATTAAACCTTCTGGTGTTAGCAGTAATCCGGTTGCGCCAACTTGTTGTTCAGTCAGGACGGATTGGATGACACTTTCCTCGCTGATGTTTGTGCCTGTATTGAGCGCATAACGGCGCGAATCCTGTGTTTCGACAGCTTGCAAACCGAGAACTTCAATACCATTTCTGTCGGTCAGGATAATGCTATCCAGATCACTGGCGCGGGCGAGGCTCTGCAATAATGGCTCAAGCGTGAGTGCATCAGCATTCAAAACGGCTTCTGGAATACCCACCGTAAAGGCGACCCGTTGCGCTTCATCACGCTGGCGGGTATAAATCTCCCCGGCACGTTCTGAGATTGTGCGACTACTTTGCAATAAAACATTTTCCTGCGAAATCTGTAATCCGCCGGTCAGGTTGCCAGTGATCACATAGGCTCCGCCGACGGCGATCAACAGAAGCACGACAAATAGGGGCGTGATAAACCGCCAGCGCATCGAGATAAAGAATGCACGACGACCCGCCGATTGTTTGGGTTGTTTCGGGTTCGGTTTACTTTTTGTCATGCTTGCATTATAAGCTGATTTCTATTTTTCAGCATAGACGTTGCCCGTGCAATGTTTCGATGTCGTTAGAATCCTGTCGTTTCAGGTCGACGGTAATGGAGCACACGCTGTAAGGCTTTTAACTCAATCGGATTCTGGTAAATCTCGAAACGATAGCGTAACCCGCTTAGTGACTTGAGTAATAGGCGCATCGCCCCGCGCAAACGGATGTCGGTGACGGTGGGATAATAGGCGTTCACGACTGTTTCAAAATCGCGTACTTTTCGTCGGATTGGGTCTTTCATCCAGGGCGTACCGGGATCGCGCCGAAGTGATTGCGATACCCACTCGCTGCTAATCCAATCCTGCAAAGTTTGTGGAAAGCGAAAACCGAGCTTGTACGCTTCTTCCATAAATAGACTACCTTCCTGTGGGACAGGGGTGTACAGGTATAGAATTAATTCTGTCGCGGGGTTAATTTGCTTGATCTTGCGGATGAATTTTACAGTTGTTTCAATGTCGCTGACGGGATCGGGCGGGTTGCCCATGACGAAGGATAATTCCGGTACGATGTTGTAGTGTTTCATGCGCTCAACAATGGCGAGGGTGAAATCGGTGCTGGATTTTCCGCCTTTGTTCATATTTTGGAGGGTTTCATCGCTACCACTTTCCGCACCCATGAAGATCATCTTCACGCCACTTTTTTGCAATTTTTCAAAGGTGCGATCACTATATGCCATCAGCGTATCTACACGTCCCAACCCCCACCAATTGAGGTTTAACGGTGTAAGTTGCTCCGCGATGTCTGCGCTACGGTCTTCATTGACGAAGAAATCCATATCGTGGAACTCTACGCCATCAATGTTGTACATTTTATGTAGATGCCTCATGATCTCGCCGACCCGTTGCCCACTTTCCGGTAACCAACGTCGTTTGGCAAGTGGCACCACTGCACAGAAATTACATGCAAAGGGACATCCCCAGCTTGTATGATGCGAGATCACGCGTTCACCGAGGTAACTTTTGCCGATATAGTCTCTCACGTCGATTTTGTCGTAGGGATACCAGGGCAATTTATCGAGATTGACGAATGGTGCACGGGGATTAATCTGTAATTCGCCCTCATTCATCCATGCTAGGGAAGGCACATCCGTCATAGCGCCACCCCCGAAAAAAGTGTCTACAAACTTACGAAATGGTGCTTCGCCTTGCCCTTGAATAACATAATCTACAAAGTCACTTTTCATGCAGACATCTGTGTGATTCGACGGAAAATACCCACCCCAGATGATGGTCAAATCAGGACATGCTTTTTTGATCTCGTCACATACAGGTACCGCTTGCCGTAATTGTGGTCCGGGCATGGTGGTCACGGCGAGTAACTTTGCGCCTGTTGCATGAACTCTTTCTAAGATGTGTTGGGCTGGATCATCGATCAAGTTACCGTCGATAAATTCGATGTCGTAATCATCCGCGATGACCGACGCAATCGCAAGTAATGACATGGGTAGGCGTTGTTTACCGGGAGATGTGCTGATCGGGTTATACAATAAGACTGTATGGCGCATAGTATTCCTCAAATTTGCAATGTTTCAGCCATGATTGTCTCAAGTTAAACGCTGATGTGCAAATTACGCTAATGTTGAGGCGTGCAGGGAGTAACTGATAATGTATGATAAACGAGGATCATAAATTGTGTCATTAAATTCTAACAAATTGCGTGGGCTTTTATGAACTCTTTTGATCTATAATAACATTACAAGAAAATTTGTAACCTTAAAGTGAGTATCTAATGAAATTAGCAGAAGCACTTATTATACGCTCTGATACACATAAGCGTATCAAGCAAATTCGGGAACGTTTGGGTCGAAATATCTCAGCTCAAGAAGGACAAACCACACCCGAAGATCCTAATGAATTGTTAGTAGAGCTTGAGCATGCAATTGCAGAATTTAC
>DAOTXB010000890.1:0-2764 GCA_034435575.1 Anaerolineae bacterium | reverse complement strand
GTATTGGATGGGGTGACCGTTGCCGTTGATGTTGGGGTTGGTGTCGATGTTGCAGTGGCGGTCAACGTCGCGGTATTTGATGGCGTAACGGTACTCGTCGTTGTCGCAGATGCTGTAGCGGTGGCTGTCGCTGTTAAGGTGGCGGTGTTGGATGGTGTATAAGTCACCGTTGGCGTTGGCGTGTAAGTAATCAAGCCAGCGAATGCCATAAAATCAGTGCGGTTGTCTTCATCGCCGAAGATGAAAATGCCGACCAACAAAAGCGCTATTAAGATCAGCCCGGCACAACCAACCGCAAACATTTGACGATTACGCTTTGATTGTGTTTGTAACCGTTCCATTTCGAGCGTGGAGCGTGATTGTTGCATTTGCATCCGTGCAATATCCATCGACACCATATGCGCGAGATTTTCCGGCGTGGTGAACAAACGACGGACATGATTGACTTCAATGCTATCTTTAAACGCCGCAAGTTTACGCTGTGCTTCATCATCATCTTCAACAAATTCAGGATTCCACTCATATTCAGGATCAAGGATATACATAAGCAGAGGGATACCCTTCTTACGCGCTTCCTCGTATTCCAGCTCTGTGATGGATTTCGTCTCTCCAGGCGGGATGTATCCATATCGTTTAGCGAGTATGCCGATAAAAATATCCGCTTTACGGACTTCCGTCAGGCTGACTTCTAGCGCGTTGCCAGGACGACTGCCAAAATATTTCATGTCGATAGGCAACATTTCCAACGCCAGCACGGTATCGTGTACAGCGCTACGATGTGCCTGTAAATCCTGCGATGTCGAGCTGATGAAGACGCTTTTTGCCATATGTGTTGTCCGGTTGTCAGGGTAGCGTTCAGGAATGTATTAAGGTTTAACTTATCGAGTATACATACTTCGGGAGTAGGTTTGCAACAGATTTAAGGTAAGGATTTTGCAACGTGTATCCTGTACTTCCGTACAGGACAAAACCCGCCCAAAGCCAGAATACAAGCGCTCCTAATCGCGCTATCCTGTAAACATAACGTTAAACAACACAGGAGAATAGCGCATGCATAAGTCCAAAAAATCAAAGTGCCGATTAAACATCGCTAGGCAAATTGTGATGGTCAGCGGGACAAGTGGATAATCGACTATAATATGGCTGAATCAGCCTAACAGATGCAGGAACACGCCGATGGATAGCTCGACCACACAGGATCAGATCAGCAAACGTAACCGCGAATTGTCGATTCTGAACGATATCGCGCAGGCACTCAACCGCGCCACCGATATGACCGAAACCCTGCATACCGTGCTCAGGCATGTGATCCAACTATTTGACCTGCAAACCGGCTGGATATGGCTGATGAACGACAAAACTGGCAAGCCTTATCTGGCGGCAGTAGAAAAATTACCCTCCGCGCTCGCAGATGAACCGGAACGCATGGATGGCTCAAAATATTGTTATTGCCTTGATACCTACGAAAAGGGTGATATGGGTGGCGCGGCGAACGTCAGCATCGTCACCTGTACCCGCCTTAAAGACCTTGTCAGTGGCACGTCGGGATTGCGCCATCATGCCAGCATTCCCCTTTATGCTCATGAGCGTAAACTCGGCATGTTGAACGTCGCCAGCGCGGATTGGTGCGAATTGTCGGAGGATGAATTACGCCTGTTGTACACAGTCGGGGAGATGTTGAGCATGGCGATTGAGCGCGGGAAATTGTTCGGGAGCAGTCTGCGGTTGGGCATGGCGGAAGAACGGGTACGGCTGGCGCGGGAAATCCATGACACACTCGCACAGGGCTTGACCGGAATCACCCTGCAATTAGAAACTGCTGACGCGTTATTGGACGCAGGCGCAGACATGGCACAGATTAAGGGCATCATCCAGAAAGCGTTAGGCGGGGCACAGAAAAGTCTCGGTGATGTGCGTCGTTCGGTGATGGATTTACGCGCAGAAGTGCTGGAAGGTCGGCATCTCGGTCAAGCGTTGGAAGCGCTCGCCCGTGAAGTCACCGCACATGCCGGTATTATGCTGGAATTTCATTGTGAGGGTGACCGTGCGCTTTCGCCCGCGCTGGAAAGTGGCGTGTATCGTATCGCGCAGGAAGCGTTCAATAACGTGCTCAAACATGCACAGGCACAGACCCTGGGTGTCACGCTGACCATTCGCCCCGATAATGTGCATTTACAGATCAACGATGACGGTATCGGCTTCGACCCGGACGAGGTGTATAAAGGGCATTTTGGCTTGATCGGCATGAACGAACGCGCTCACCTCTTAAACGGCGACCTGAGCCTGTGTAGCACGCCGCAAATTGGCACCAGTATTCACGTTGATATTCCCATGACAAAGGCAGACAACGCATGACAACTATACGCATTTTAGTCGCAGACGATCACCCGGTTGTGCGCGATGGGCTGGTGATGATCCTCAACACCCAACCCGATTTTGACGTGGTCGCAGAGGCAGACAACGGTGCGGAGGCGGTCAAATTAGCGATTCAGCACACGCCGGATGTGATTCTGCTGGATTTAGAGATGCCGGAAATGGACGGGTTGGATGCGCTCAAGCAATTACGGGAGGATTTGCCGGAAACACCCGTGCTGGTCTTTACCGCGTTTGACACCGATGAGCGTATTGTGGGCGCGGTGCAGGCAGGCGCGAAGGGCTATTTGCTCAAGGGCGCACCCCGCAATGATCTGTTCAATGCCGTGCGCGTGGTGAGCGGTGGCGGGGCGTTGTTGCAACCGGTGGTCGCGTCCAAGTTGATGAATCA
>DAOTXB010000889.1:0-4427 GCA_034435575.1 Anaerolineae bacterium | reverse complement strand
TGAACGGATGACAGATCTGTTACCAGATGTGTTTGCACTAGAAGAACAATACTATCTTGCAATCATCACCGGGCAACGTTCAGTAGATGAGTTTGATGAATTTGTGCAAGAATGGCTGGACAACGGTGGTGCAGAAATCACCGAAGATGTGAACGCCTGGTACGCGACACAGAATAACTAAGTATGTCATTCAAAGGGGTGCCTCTGCTAATCGGGCATCCCGCTTTTCATTCTTGCTTGTAAAACTGTTTTCGTCGATAAACATTTGTACGATTAAAATAGCTAGCGATAGGTAACTTTATAAAGAAAATTTCAGACGTTTAAGAATAAAGTGATTAATCATGACTGAATCTGCAAAGAACATCGTAACATCCACTCCGTCTTCAGAAGAAACATTAACAAAGCGCACAACCACATGGGACCTCATTAAGCGACATCGTGGCTTATATTTGATGCTCATCCCCGCGATATTGTTGCTCCTGGTTATGAAATACTATCCTTTATGGGGCATTAGCATCGCATTTGTAGATTACAACCCGTTTCAGGGGATTAGTGGCTCAGAATTTGTTGGGTTTGAAAACTTCGCGGATATGTTTTCTCGCCGTGTTACGCGGGACATCATCCGCAATACGCTATTTATCTCCATTATGAAGATCGTACTCGGGCAATTCTTCGCGGTTGTGTTCTCGCTTCTGGTCTATGAAGTGCGTTATGACTTATATCGTCGCGTTGTACAAACGGTAACCACACTACCCTATTTCTTATCATGGGTCATTCTAGGTGGGACAATGGTCACTATTCTGGGGAGCAATGGTCCGGTAAATACCTTGTTAGAAGGCGCTGGTTTAGGGTCTGTCGGATTTTTGAGCGATAAAGACACGTTCCCGTGGACGTTGATATTGACCGATGTCTGGAAGAATTTCGGCTTCGGCGCGATCATTTATCTTGCCGCCTTAACCATGATTAATCCTGAGCTTTATGAAGCCGCCGCTGTGGATGGTGCGGGGCGTTTTCATCGTATGCGTTACATCACATTGCCCGGGTTAGTGCCGATAATTGTGCTGATGTCT
Source organism: Anaerolineae bacterium (assembly GCA_034435575.1). Lineage (GTDB taxonomy): Bacteria > Chloroflexota > Anaerolineae > Aggregatilineales > Phototrophicaceae > JAVJSU01. The sequence continues at coordinate 3,357 of DAOTXB010000889.1, read as the reverse complement.
GCGTTGAGTTTAGGGAACATCCTTGAAGCTGGATTTGAGCAAATTCTTGTGCTGTATAACCCGCTTGTATATGAAACAGGCGATGTGATAGATACCTATGTGTATCGTGTGGGTTTACAGGGCTTCAATTATGAGATTGCTACTGTGGTCGGATTATTGAAATCCGCTGTTGGTTTTGTGTTGATCCTGCTTTCGTATTGGGTCGCTGATCGTTTCGCAAATTATCGTATCTTTTAGGAGTAAAAATATGATCGGTGAAAATACCAAATGGGATATTGCAATCGACATTTTTATCTATATCGTGCTTGGGATTATCGCAATTTCGAGCGTTGCGCCGTTTATGCACGTTGTGTCTGTATCATTCAGTAGTAGCGCTGCTGTTGCATCAGACTCCGTCGGGTTATTGCCCGTTGGCTTTAATCTGGATAACTACGCATTCGTAATGGAAAGCAAGGATTTCTTTAATTCACTGTGGATTTCTGTCGCACGGGTGTTCGTTGGCGTGATAACCACACTCATCGTTGTCCTCGTCACCGCCTATCCGCTCTCGCTCGATCATTTACGCGTGCCCGGTCGCCTATATTACAAGGGCTTTTTGTTGATCGGCTTGCTGTTCACTGGTGGGTTAATCCCGACATTTATCAGCTATAGTGAAATCGGCTTAATCAACAATTTTTTGGTGTTGATCTTACCGCTAGCAATCAATGTGTTTTTCATCATCATCATGATTAACTTCATGCGCGGGATTCCACGAGAGCTTTCAGAAGCGGCATGGTTAGATGGTGCCTCACATTTTGATGTGCTTATCCGCATTTACATCCCAATTTCAAAACCGGCGATTGCTACAATTACATTGTTTTCTGCCGTTGTACACTGGAACCAATGGTTTGATGGATTGGTGTTTATGCAAAGAGTGGAGGATTGGCCCCTACAAACATGGCTCTATTCTCTCGTTACCACGCGCCAAATTCAGTGGGCATCATCAGGGAGTGATTCAGCATCTTTTCTACTAGAAAACGCCACGCCAGATGGGCTTGCCGCCGCGCTTATCGTTCTTGCCGCATTACCGATTATTCTAGTGTATCCGTTCTTACAACGCTTCTTTGTGACTGGTTTAACGCTCGGGTCGGTTAAATCGTAGCGATCATGAGCATAATTGATACGCATGTTCATTTTTGGGAGCCAGCAACATTTCACTATCGCTGGCTTCCGACGGATCATCCTTTGCACAAACCATTCTTACCGGAGCATGTGGTCAACGAAATGGAAAAGGCTGATGTTGATGGTTGTATAGTCATCGAAGCGGCCAACACAACTGATGAAATCGCATGGTTGCTTGAGTTCGCGGAACGTTATCCGTTCATTCTGGGTGTAATGTGCTGGCTTGACTGGGACAAGGCGGGGATCAACACAGTAGTTGAACAATACAAGGATAATCCTTATTTTCGTGGGGCGCGTTTCAACTGGATTGAGAACTCATGGGATGACATCGCACAGGTTCAAGCTAATCTCGCGCAGTTTGATCGCTACGGCTTAACCTGTGATGTGTTGACGCGCATCGACCTGCTACCGGAGGCTTTAGACTTAATTCGACCACACACCAATACCCATTTTGTCATTAACCACTTCGCCGGTGCAACATTATCACCCGATGGCGCACACACATGGGCAAAACAAATGGCACCTTTAGCGAATTTGCCGAATATTTCTATGAAATTTTCCGGTTATATGACTGCCTGTGAACCCTGCCCTATCACAGTGACGACACTCGCATCATATTTACAGGTTGCGCTAGAGATTTTTGGCGATGAGCGCTTACTGTTTGCAACCAATTACCCGATCAATGAAATGGTCGGGGGCGATTATGCCACGCCGATAACGTTGCTTGAACCTGTGCTCAATCAACTGACACCTCAACAGCGCAAGAATCTATTATGTGATAATGCGAGACGTGCCTATCGTTTGCCTAAATCATTAATGAAGGACACATAACATGCAGGTTAACTTAAAAGATAAAGTCGCTGTCGTGACAGGCGGAACAGGCATCATTGGTTCTGCATTTTGTCGTGGATTGGCGGCTAATGGGGCAAAAGTTGCGGTGCTGTCTCGTAGTGCCAATAACGACTCGGAGATTGTACGCGAACTGAGGGATAACGGGCATACTGCTATTGGCATTAGCACGGACGTGACTAGTGTAGACGCGATTGAGCAGGCGAAAGACGAAGTGCTGGCTAAATGGGGTGGTGTGGATATATTAATTAACTGTGCAGGTGGGCATGACCCTAAAGCGATTACCACGCCGGAACAGTCATTTTTTGATCTTGTGCCGGAAAGTATTCAGTTTGTCCTAAATGCTAACTTGATGAGTAGCCTGATTGTATCGCAGGCATTTGCCAAGCCGATGGTCAAGGCAAAACAGGGTGTGATTATCAATATTTCGTCGATGGCGGCAACACAACCGATGACCCGCGTCGTTGCGTATGCGGCGGCAAAAGCGGGGGTGGATAACTTTACCCGTTGGCTAGCGGTACACATGGCAAAAGAATATTCGCCGAACATTCGCGTTAATGCCATCGCACCGGGGTTTTTCCTCTCGCATCAAAATCATGATTTATTGATTGACTCACAAACGGGCAACTATACCCAACGTGGGCAAGACATCATCACCAATACCCCGATGGGACGCTTTGGCGACGCTGAGGAATTGACCGGCGCATTACTCTGGCTGGTGTCTGAATCAGCGCGATTTGTGACGGGCATTGTCGTCGCAGTAGATGGCGGATTTACCGCATTTAGCGGCGTATAGAAGGAGTATCTATGCCATACACACAGCAACACCCCATCCCTATTCCAGATGCAATTGATTTACGCGATATGCTCCGGCAACATCTCGTTAATCGCGCTGTAGGAAAAATGAATGATGCGTCTAAACGTCGGCGTGAGACACTCGAAACAGGACAAACGATAGATTATATTGCGGATATAAAAACAGCCGTTTCAGGGTTTTATGACGACTTTACAATGCCGGAATGGACGGATGCCACGCCCGTTAAACCCGTCAGTCGCCATGAATTTGATCTATACACCATCGAAAACGTTATCTTCGAGTCTTTTGCTGGCTGGGAAGTTAACGCAACGCTCTACATCCCGACACAATACACGCCACCGTATCCGGCGGTGGTTGTTCCCGTTGGACATTCCGGCAAGCAATTTGCCAACTATCAATTACCGCCACAATTTTTCGCCGCCGCAGGGTACATCGCCTGTGTGTTTGACCCACCCGGTCAATCTAGCGAGAAACAGGTCGGCAATGACCATTTTATTGATGGTGTGCGCTGTTATCTGGTCGGTGATAAT
>DAOTXB010000888.1:0-1517 GCA_034435575.1 Anaerolineae bacterium | reverse complement strand
TAGACTCGTCCACACATAGCCGAGCAAAACATATAGCGGTTGTCCGGTTGGATGCACGAGCGCGAGTAGGGGCGCGGCATACTGCAATTCCCCTGCATCACCGCCAACGGTGCCGGGCATCAGTGTGCGGGTATAGACGATGAGCAACACCACAATCACGGCGATGGCGCTGATGAGGGATAAGAGGCGGTTGTGTGTACGGGTCATGTTGAGCTAATTTATGTGCGTTCTACAAGTGCGAAGCGATCTGCGCCAGTGTTAAATAATGCCAGCACAAATGCATGTTGGTAGGCTTCGGGATCAACTTCATCGAGTTGTCGTACTTTCAAGGTATCCTCATCACGTAATAACCATAAGTCTCGCTGACCAAATGATGATAACAAGCGCTTCTGAATCTCGGTATCGTTGACTGCGATCCCGGCGGCTCGAATGCGTTTCGCTTCCCATACCGCCCAGTAATCTTTACGCTGAATGTTGAAGTCGTCGAAAGAGGTAACCGCATCTAATGAAGTGGCTATGGGCTGATTTCGATTCTCCAGCCACGACCACGGCACAGCGATTTCTTTAGTTTTTACGTTCGCCAGAACCCATTCCGATCCATAAGTGAACGGCTCATACCACTGAAACAAATACATCATATAAATATGGTTGAGGAAATCACCAACACCATCAAACGACTGTAGGCTTACTTCAATCGTCTCATGGGTGGGCAAGCCTAAAGTGATGGTTAAGCCGTCTTCTTTCTGAAATTCTTGTAAGATGTTGATACTCGTCGCCACACCGTCCGTGTATTTATTATCTCTACAATCAATATGTTGATAATTCACCATACCAATTTGGATGCAGTCAATCCACTGGTCACCCTGAACCCAGAGCGGGTAAATCGGGCGATTACGGGATTGTGCAAGGGCAATTTCACCCTGCACATAGGTCGATTGACGTGAATGTGGCGAAGCAACGAGTACAACAGCGGAGGCGTTCTCAATAGCATCACGGATCGCCTGTTCCCAATTATGTGTACCGGGTACCAAATCATCTTTGTCCAACCAAACATCCAGACCAGCAGATTCAAAGTCTTTTGTAATCTGTTCTACGATATGGCTATCTTGTCTCGAATAAGAGATGAAGATTTGTTCCGTCATGATGATACATACTCACGCTATACTCGTACGATTTGAAGTCTATTCCCACTCAATCGTCGCGGGTGGTTTACTCGTTATGTCAAAAGTCACACGGTTTATGCCCTTGATCTCGTTGACAATCCGGTTGCTGACCTTCGCCAACAATTCGTAAGGCAACCGCGCCCAATCTGCGGTCATGAAGTCATCGGTGGTCACAGCGCGGAGCACGATCACTTCTTCATAGGTGCGATTATCGCCCATCACGCCCACACTTTTCACCGGCAACAGGACCGCAAAACACTGTGATGTCGCCGCCCGTGCCTGTTCGGTTGGATAAAGCATACCAGCAAGATTGAGTTCTTCCAGATAAATGGCATCGGCGGCGCGTAATTTTTC
>DAOTXB010000887.1:0-3552 GCA_034435575.1 Anaerolineae bacterium | reverse complement strand
GGTTTCGTCGGATGTGCCACCAATCAACGAACATTCGTCAGCGATAATCAGCTCATCACCTTCATTAATCTCACTGATGTTGTCTATATTGTTGGTTTCTATCAAACAATTGAGATCGATCAGAAGTTCGAATGCAATATCTGTAAGCGTCTGGTTAGCGCTAACTACATAGATTATGCCGGTAACATCTGCCTGATCTTCGTCAATGGTGACGGGTATGGTTTCATCGGGCGGTGTATCATCGGTTGTGTCCTCCACCACTTCATCAGGTACAGCATCTGTGGCGGTAGCATTCAAGCTACATTCGGCTGGAACAAGCAGGACATCGCCGGGTGTAATAAAGCTAGGATTGGTGATCGCGTTGGCGACCATCAGACAATCGACATCAACGTTGAGGTTTAAGGCGATTTCACCAATGGACTCACCAATTTTAATAACATAGCTTGAGTCTGTATTTTGATCGTCCTGTGCAAATAGGGAGATGGTAGGCAGGGCGAGGATTATAACTAGGATGATAAAGCGGTGTAACTGTTTCATATGCGCTCCTCATGATGACCGGAGAATGTGCGATCATGTGATAATTTTTTGATTGCTCTATAAAGTCAAGTGTAGCGGGTGCTTGCTAAAACGCAATTAAGGCTTAGTTTGAAAGAGGATACATCCGATTTTCTACAGTTGTATGGATGAGATTATTTGACTTGACGGATGACTTCCGGTAGATAGGCGCTAATGACATTGTAAAGTGTGGCGTAGTGATCCTCTGCTTTTTCCGGTGCAAAGATGATGCTTTTAACAAATCCACCGGTGGCACGTTCCACCATGCATAAATCGACCCCATACGGTGAAACTTTCTGTTGATCGATCATTTTATCAAACTTAATGTTCTGGAAAACCTGATTAAAGCGCTCATAATCGGTTGGCGATAGTGTTCGTTTGAGGGGCTTGTGCTCAAAGCGCCCATAGTAGATTACGGCTAATTGTGCTGTGTTATCAATCCCACGCGTAATGGTCGCTATCGTGTCACGGGCACGGAAGTCATGGTAGTGCAGGGTGATGCGGTGAACGCCCCGCATACCCGGCTGTTTAATCAAATCTTTGACAGTATCCAAACCAACTTTATCCACAACATCACGGAAAATATAGGCAACGCGTTCCATAAGATTAGGCGCTTGCCTTGCCAAGATAGACGGTATCTATCGGCATTTCATGAGCTTTGCCATCTTTTAAGGAGACATGATAGCCTTTTGCATCTGGCACAGACGAAACGACCTGATGCATCTCACCATCAACAAAATGGGCGGCGGCACTATCGTCGAGTGCAATACCAGTTGGTAATTCGCCATCTTCCAGCATTTTATGCACTGCAGGACGGCGGTCTGCTTCTCCATCATAATGTGGACACGCGCTTCCTTTGAGGAAACCTAAACCTGGAATAACCACGAGAGGCAAGAGTGAATCACTGACACAATGTTCAAACCAGCAGATTGCCCCCGCGCTGATACCCGCGAGGACAGTCCCATTTTCTAACGCCTGTTTGAGTACGACATCTACGCCCCAATCTTTCCAGAGGGCGAGCATACTTTTGGTGTTGCCACCTCCTACATAGATCACATCCTGACTGAGCAGTTCGTCTTGCCATTGATGCGAGACAGGCAAAAAGAGCGAAAACGAAGACGGCTCTGCGCCCAGTTTGGTAAATGCTCTAAAAAAATTCACCTGGTACTGATACGATTCAGCGCTGGCTTGCCCCATAAAACACACTTTTGGTCGTGCTTTGCCGGTGAGGTCAAGTACATATTGATCGAGAAGCGGATTGTCTGGCTCCATGCTGAAGCCCCCGCCTCCCATAGCGACAATGTGTTGTGGCATGATGATGTGCCTCTTTCGTTGTGATCTGGTTAATCGGTGACCTTGAGCACGATCTTGCCGAAATTCTCAAAATCGGCGAGTTGTCGCTGTGCTTCCCGTGCATCTTCCAATGGCAATACGGAGTCAACCACTGGCTCAAGTTGCCCGTTAAAAATCAGGTTCATCACCTTGACATAATCGGCATGCGTGCCCATGGTACTGCCGATTATGCTAATCTGGCGTGCAAAAATCTGGCGAATGTCGATTTCGGCTTCAAACCCGCTGGTGTTGCCAACAATGAGGATGCGCCCGCCGATACGCGTGGAGCGAATACTATTATTAAGCGTTGCTTGCCCAACATTATCTACAACGACATCCACGCCCTGTTTATTCGTTAGTTTATAAAGCGCCTTCGACCAATTCGACTCTTCTTCGCGGTTGATGGTTACATCTGCGCCGAGTTCGGTAGCTTTTTCACATTTCTCCGCTGTACTGCCAACCACATAGACACGTGCTCCGGCAAGTTTGGCGATCTGAATGCTGGCGCTGTTCACGCCACCGCCCGCACCGACGATCAATACCGCTTCACCCGGACGCAAAGCGCCACGCGTGATGAGTGAGTGCCACGCGGTCATATAAACCAGCCCAACCGCCGCCGCACCTTCATAGCTGATATGATCGGGCAGTTTGAGCAGATTACGTGCTGGAACCACCACATACTCCGAGGCAACACCGGGCACACTTTCGCCTAAAATGTGCAGATGTCGTGTCTGGTTTTCGTAATCTACGCGTGGGTCAACCGGTTCGTTAGGGTCAATAATGGCGGGGTCAATCGACACACGGTCACCGACTTCAAACCCGCTCACATTCTCACCGAGTTTGTCCACGTCACCTGCACCATCCGCGCAGATCACATGGGGCATCTTTAAATTTAAGCCGGGCCAGCCAAGCCGCACCCAGAGGTCAAGACGATTTAAGGCGGCACGGTGCATCTTCACACGGATTTCTCCGCGCCCCGGTTCTGGTATCTCTAAATTGTCGACGACGGTGACGTGCTCAATGTCACCGTGTTCTGTAAATACTGCCGCTCGCATTAGCGCAAACCCAATTCGTTGCGGGCGATGACCATGCGCTGAACTTCGCTGGTGCCTTCGTAAATGCGGGTGATACGGGCATCACGATAATACCGCTCGACGGGCATTTCTTTGCTATAGCCCATGCCACCGTGAATCTGTACCGCTTCATCTGTGACGAACATGGCGCTTTCACTCGCAAATAGTTTTGCCATACTTGCTTCCAGCGTAAAGCGTCCACCGTTCTCAATAGCGTTTTTCTTTGCTAATACTGCGACATGAATTAGCGCACGGCTTGCTTCGATACGGGTCTTCATATCGGCAATTTTTTGCTGGATCATCTGGAATTGTCCGATAGGACCACCGAATGCGGTACGACTGCGGGCATAGTCAATGGATGCTTCATAAGCGGCTTCGGCGATACCGAGTGCTTGCGCGGCGATACCGATGCGTCCGGCATCAAGCACCGTCATGGCAATTTTGAAGCCCTTGCCGACTTCACCGAGTACATTTTCAACCGGAACTTCATAATTGTCGAACATGATTTCGCTGGTCGCGCTGGCACGGATGCCAAGTTTTGGCTCCTTCTTGCCACGAATAAAGCCCGGTTTGCTGGTATCAACCAAAAAGG
>DAOTXB010000886.1:0-1851 GCA_034435575.1 Anaerolineae bacterium | reverse complement strand
GCGCTTATGCAATCTTGTGGGATGGTAAACGATCATGTGCTAGCGTGTTTTCGTTATGAAGAGGTGGGGAGTTCAGATGGCTGAAACGAAGTCGCAGGGTAAATTTGTGTTATTTTTCTTTGGTGCAGATGTCGATGAAATGTCGCTTGATACCGTGTTGATCGAGCATGGCATTGCTGTTGATGTGGTACGCAACGAAGAAGATGCACACACAATGCTCGATGAACATGCAATTGACCTGGTGATTATTCAGGATTTTAGCGACGTTTACATGATCCGTGCCATTAGTGCGGTGCGCGATCATCTAAATAAGATCAAAAAAGATGTGCCGATTGTGGTCATCAGTTATCAAGCCGGTGATTCTGGTTTTACACAAAAAGTGTTCAAAGCAGGTGGGAATTATGTCTATTCGCGCCATTACACCACTGATGAACTGGTGCCCAAAATTCAAGGATTGCTTGACGGTAATCATTAGGGTTGATGCGCCCCTAAAAGCACACAAAAATGTACGGGTGAATCAATGGTATCACCCGTACACACCACTACAGTTCTTTGGCATAACACTCACAATTAAATGTTTTCTAATTCGTCCGGTGTGATCGGTAAGCCCAGAATATTGTAGCCTGCATCGACGTGTAAAATCTCGCCCGTGACATTTTTGCTCAGGTCCGAAGCGAGGTAAAGCGCGGTATCTGCAATGTCCTCCTGTGATACCCGACGACGCAATGGTGAGGCTTGCTCGGCATATTTTAAGAAGGTGCGTAAGCCGGGAACTCCTGCCGCAGACAGTGTTTTGATTGGACCTGCGCTGATCGAATTGACACGAATATTGAGATGCCCCATGTCATTTGCCAGATACTTGGTGATATTCTCTAGCGCGGCTTTGGCAACTGCCATCACATGATACGTCGGCATCACTTTTTCGGCGGCATAATAGGTCATGCTCATGATGCTCCCGCCATCGGTCATCAACGGTTCAACCCGCTTTGCCAGTGCAATTAAGCTATAGGCACTTGTCTCCAACGCTGTTTTGAAGCCATTGCGCGAAATATTGGTGAACCGACCACCGAGGTCTTCGCGCTCGGCAAAGGCAATTGAATGTATCAGGACATCGACTTTACCAAAGCGTTCTTTCGCCTTTTCAAAGACTGCGTCCAGCGCATCGTCGTCGTTGACATCGCACATTTCCACAAAGTCACACCCGATTTGTTCTGCAAGGGGGAAGACGCGCTTCTTCAATATCTCTCCAGCATAGCTCATGCCGACCTGTGCGCCTTCTTCATGCAGGCGTTTGGTGATTGCCCACGCAATTGAATTTTTGTTGGCAAGACCAAAAACCAGCACCACTTTACCATCCATCATGCCCATAATTTGGTTTCTCCTTGTGTGCAATTTGTGTAAATGTGCCACGCATTATACCAGCTATACGACTATGTTTCCGTGCAACACATCGCGTTTTACGCATGACAACGGGGGAGTGTATGTGAATGCCTATTGATGATTCAGGCAATCTATACAAAGGCATAGCTCGTGCAATTTTTCACCCAATTGTATAGTCCATACCATTTTGAATAAATTTACAATTTTGAGGGAAATGTGGTGTATAATATGCACAAAGATTATTGTGCATAACAAACAAGTCAAGAATGGAGACTGCTATGGTTACTGTAGAACGCATTGATCGTACAAGTTTACAAGCGCACGATTACATCGCCCTTGAATCACAATACGGCGCACACAATTATAAGCCGTTGGATGTCGTGCTGGAACGGGGCGAAGGCATCTGGGTCTGGGATGTGGAAGGTAATCGTTATCTGGACTTTTTAAGCGCGTATTCAGCCGTTAATCAGG
>DAOTXB010000885.1:0-2020 GCA_034435575.1 Anaerolineae bacterium | reverse complement strand
ATATTTTGATGAGCGCCTAAGCGAAAAAGATACATTTTTGTTTGCGATTCGTCCGGTTGAGAACGAGACTCTGCTGGGATGGATCGAGATTGATGGTATTCTGTGGGCACATGGGGTCTGTTGGATCAGCATTGCCATTGGCGAACCGTCAGAACGCGGGCGCGGATACGGTACAGAAGCCCTTAGATTAGCGTTGACATTTATTTTCGATGAACTTAATCTACATCGGATTCAATTGACTGTCTTCGCATATAACACACGGGCAATCGCTGTCTATGAAAAAGTTGGCTTTACGCATGAAGGCACATATCGGCAATTTTTACGGCGTGATGGTCAGCGTTACGATATGTTACTTTATGGCATATTACGCGAGGAATGGGCAGGAAACACCCCATCTGACGGCTAAAATTCCTAAAAAATTCATAGTGCAATTGTGGAACTATGATATTGTGTGACTAACAAAAGATGGAATAAAGTAGTAGATAAGTCACGCAATACTCTACTGAGGAGCGAGCGTATTATGAGCCAATTAGCAGTGAATTATTCACCACAAGCTGTTAATTTAGCCAATGCCGGTAAAATACAGGTTGACCTTTATAAATGCCGGAGCAATCCTAATTTGATTGATATTGCCAGCCAGCATGGTGAGGTTTACGTGCATTTACCGTTGCGTGCCGGACGTGGTAATCTGGATCAGGTTGATTGGGATTTCCTCGAAAATTTACTGGCGCATACGCATACCCCTTTTGTGAACCTTTACCTTGCGCCACATGCGCCTGATTTCCCTGAATTGGGGCTAGAATCCACTGACCCGATTTGGAACGGGCGCTTGATCGAGCGCATGATACATGATGTTAATGTGGTGAAATCGCGTTTTGGTGCTGAGCATGTAATTCTGGAAAATGCACCCTGGGATGTTACCCCTGGCTATGCAGTACCCCGTCTCGGTATTGAACCATGTGTAATCCGCGCAGTGATTGAAGAAACAGGATGCGGGTTGTTGTTAGACCTCGCCCATGCACGTATGGCGGCACTACACCTTGAAATGGATGCAAAGGTTTATATCGAACAATTACCGGTGGATCGCTTGCGTGAATTGCATATTTGTGGTGTGCAATATGATGAGATGATTGGTGCATGGCGCGATCATTTTGCTATGACAGATTCCGATTGGCGTTTAGTTGAATGGGCGTTTCGTCGTATGAACGCCGGTAGATGGTCTATGCCGGAAATCGTCGCCTTAGAATATGGTGGCGTAACTCCCCGTCTGGAATGGCGGAGTAAATCGGAAGTGCTCATGCTGGAAATCCCGCGTTTACAGGCGCTCATCCAGCAGGCGGGTATGTCTGTTACGCGTCAGCTTGTGTAAGCATAACATCCTGCCAAATTAACCACTGATTTCTAAACGGCTGAGATTTGTCAGTCGTTTTTTGTTGCACTTTGATGATAGACTGGCAATTGCGCTGGAAAATCTAGGAGTGATGGATGCAATTTGCAGTACAATACTCGCCGGAAGCTGTTCAACTAATTAATGCTGGCAAGATTACCGTTGACCTGATTAAATGCCCAGATTGGGAAAATCTTGTGGCTACCGCACAAAAGACCCGTCCGGTTTATGTGCATTTCCCGCTTATGGCAGGGCGTGGCACAGAGTCAATTGATTGGGCTGGAATCGAAAAGTTCCTCAAAACTACTGATACGCGCTTCGTCAATATGCACCTGGGACCGAATACCAACGATTTGCCTGGTATGACAATTGACTCAATAGAAGATGTGTGGCGCGAACAAATTGTTGAGCGGATGTTGGCGGATATTGCGGTTGTGCGCGGGCGTTTTGGTGCGGATAGGGTGATTCTGGAAAATGTCCCGCATGATCCATCCCCGCGTTATGCGATTCCCCGATTGGCATATGATATTGAGGTTATCCGCGAAGTTGTTGCTGAAAGTGGCTGTGGCTTTCTATTGGATACTGCACACGCCCATATTGCCGCCCTACATACCGGGCACGATCCCATCACCT
>DAOTXB010000884.1:0-2748 GCA_034435575.1 Anaerolineae bacterium | reverse complement strand
ATTCGCGGATCACAAGAAATTGCGTGTGCGCTTCGCATGTGTCCACAGTGGCATATCACTGAATTATTTATCGACACTATTGAACGACTCAAACGCCTATCCTACCGTAATGACCGTTTCGACATGGTGGCTGCCGATGAGACGGTTAATTTTCTGCCGGAATCGCTACAAGCACAGGTTAAATCAGCATTATCCCGCCACGAAATCACACCAAACGCACTCACGATTGTACAGGCGGAAGCGAAAAATTACGGTTTAACACCGTATTCCAACAACGACAACAACCCGCGTTATCATGCACTACATAGTGATTCACTATCTCCTAAATCAGTCGCACATCACATAAGCAATCATCTGAAAGCACTGGCTTGACATGCCTAAGATCACACACATAGAGACAATTTCGCTCAATATACCGCTAAAATCCCCACTAAAATGGGGCAAAAACCACGAACTCCCCGCGCTCGCACACGTCCTAATCCGTGTCACACTCAGCGACGGCGCACAGGGAATCGCAGAAGCCACGCCACGCCCAACCATCTACGGGGAAACACAAGCATCCGTGCATACAATTGTGCGCGATTACCTCACACCGATTGCTCTGCATACGGACATCAACACACTTGATGACATCAACCACCTAGACACACAATTTGCGCTAATCAAAAACAACAACACCGCGAAAGGAGCGCTGAACATAGCAATCCACGACGCACTCGCACAATCACAAGGAGTCACCTTACGCGCATTGATCCATGCCACACAACCACACACTCGCGTCAGTTATATTGTGGGAACCGGAGATATTGATACGGTCTTACAAGATGTAAGCGATATTTATCATGCCGGTGTGAGGGTATTTAAGGTCAAAATTGGCAAGGACATCACACAAGAACGCGAGACTATCCGCATATTACAACAGACATTCCCCGATGCAGACTATTATGTAGATGCAAATCAAGCGTTAAGCGAAGACACTGCACAGTCAATTCTGGATGATCTGCACACGATGGGCGTTACGTATTGTGAAGAGGCATTACCCGTAAATTATCTGCAACAACGTCACGAATTACACACGCACACCACCATGCCAATCATCGGTGATGATTCGTGTTTTACCGCTGATGATGTCACCCGTGAAATCAATTTCAACACACTCGATATTATCAATATCAAAACTGCCCGTACCGGATTCAGCCATTCACACCGTATCCATCAGCTGGCACAACAAGCAGGTAAAGGCATCATGATTGGCTCACAAGCAAGCGCCTTAATTGGCTGTATGCAAGCAGCAATTTTCTCAGGAAAAAGCGGGATTAATTATCCGACAGAGTGTAGTTTTTACCTGAAAACCAGAGAAGAATACACACACACGCCAATAATTAGGGACGGATATTTGTCAGTTGAGGACGCAGAAAACGCCCTCAACGTCTTACGAGAAACCCTTATTTAGTCGGTACTATCCTGATGCACATCTGCCAGCATAACATCAAACACACGTGCAAAATAACCGGTTAGTTCTTCAGCGAGGGTTTCGCGTTGATCGATTCCGGCGAGGATTCGCGCTAATTGTTTCTTAAAATCGGTTTGCATCTGCCGATAAATTTGAATACGCTGTGCCTGGGGTGACCCTGCCCCGTGCATTGACTCGGTCAAATAGCCGACGGCATTACGCCCTAAAGTCATGTTTTCGATCAAGCGCATAATCCGCATCCGATGTTCAGTAGGAATATCCGCCCGCCCTTTGAGGTACTTATCTAACAATGCACCGATTTCTGGATGTCGATAATCTTGCTCTGAGGGCATCGTCGCCACTAAACCACCGGCAAGATCTTGTGCTAAACGCCCGATTTCATAAGGCATTTTGGTCACATGATGCTTACACACATTAGCGATCATATCATCGTTCAAGAAAACACCAGATTTCATCTCTTGTGCCTGATACGATGATGCGATTCCCGTAGCATAAATGGTTTCATTGAGATGGGTCATCTCAACCAATTTATCACGGATATGTGATGCTTTCTCTACGCCGTTGTATTCAGCAGAAGCCGCCGCCGCACCAATCAGCACATCTCCCACCCCACTCTTGCACACATAACTCCGGCGATGATAACAGGTAAACCGCTCAACTTGCATCGCCGCAAATTCGTATTCGCCATCCATAAAAATGCGCTCAGTGGGAATGAAAACTTCATCAAAAATGACCATCGCCTCTTGACCACCATATTGGGCGTTGCCTACATCAAGATCACCGGACTCCATACTTCGCATATCACATGATTGTCGTCCATAGATATAGGTGATACCTGTAGCATCAACCGGAATTGCGCCAATGATGGCAAAATCTTTGTCATCCTCGCCCAATCGCAATGTTGGCATAACGATCATCCAATGGGAGTTAATGCAACCGGTTTGGTGCGCTTTCGCCCCACTAATATAAACTCCCTGATCTGTACGACGCGTGATGTGAACAAAAAGATCAGGGTCAGCCTGTTGATGTGGCGCTAAACTACGATCCCCTTTTACATCAGTCATAGCCCCGCCGATGACATAGTTATGGCGTTGGCACATGGTCACAAAGTCAATAAAGCGTTGATGATACGATGTGTTGTGCGCTTCATCAATTTCATACGTCACCGAATGTAAAGAATTCAGCGCATCCATCCCGACGCACCGTTGAAAACAGGTCCCCGTTAATTGCCCTAATCGTCGTTGCATTTTGTTCTGCAAAACGAGATCTTTGGC
>DAOTXB010000883.1:0-4497 GCA_034435575.1 Anaerolineae bacterium | reverse complement strand
ATGATCTGTGCCGGGCACCCACAAGGCGGCTTTACCCCTCATGCGTTCATAGCGCGTCATAAGGTCTTCCAAGGCAGTGAATAGCGCATGCCCGATGTGTAGTTCGCCAGTGACATTGGGTGGTGGCATGCTAATCACGAATGGCTCGGCATCTTCTGCGCGTGCTTCTGGCTTGAACCAACCATTCTCTTGCCACCATTTATAGATACGCTTCTCTGCTTGTGCCGGATCAAAATTTTTCGGCATTTCTCGTTTGGTACTTGCTGTCATAGTATCCTCATTTACCTAGCGGTTTGCGTGCAACTAAAATACGGTCTGTACGTTCGGGTCTGTCTTCAATATCTTCAAAGCCAACTTCTAACAAGACGACTTTGACCTCATCTGTTGATAGGGGTCTAAAAGTGACGTGGCGCTTCATGGCTTTATAGTCTTTGTCTTTACCTTTAACGATGAATAGATTCTGCGTTGCGATTACCGGCGGACCATCTTCCCATTCCCAAATGTCGAAGGTAATGAACTCTGCGTCATCATCGTCGGTATTTATGAACCCCGGAATGAAGCGCGGGCGATCTTCCATAAAGGGTGCAAAATCGCGCATACCGATGACCAATGTGCCACCCGGACGAAGCAAATCATTAAAGATCAATAATGCCGATTCAATTTCATCGTCAGTGAGCAGATGAGGTAGTGCGTTGCCCTTGCAGACGATGGCATCAAATGGACCATTCACTGCCTCCGGTAAGCTCAGAAAGTCGCTACGGATGAACTCAATATCGTCCAGAATGCCGTATTGTTCGGCGATCTCATTTGCTTTTCTGAGCATGCCTGCGCTAGGGTCTGCGGCGACTACGTCAAAACCAAGTTGTGCTAGTGCTACGGCTTGTGTACCCGCACCGCAAGCTGTATCAAGCACGCGTTCTACGCCTTTATTGCGAAACAGAGCCCGTAAACTTAACCCCTCGCGTTCCAATTGCGTTTCCCAATCTCGATAGAAGTAGGGATAAAATTCCGCAATGGCATCATAAAAGTCATTCGTGTCGTTACTTACGGTCATACAGCCCTCATTCGGGTTACCTTACCGGATTAAAACAAAAAACCCTTCTGTCCTCATATACAAGGACGAAAGGGTCTCTTTCGCGGTACCACCTTGTTTCCTGCACAAACTATTGCTGATGCAGGCGCTCTTGTCGCGGTAACGGGCGTTCCCGTCTAGCCTTACTTGTGTTTTTCAGGCTAGCAACTCCCGGACGACTTCGGTGTCATTTTGTGAGCAGGCTTTCAGCCGATGACCTGCACTCTCTTTACACAAGGGATGAACACGTACTAATTCCGTTCATGGTCTTTGTTATGGATTTTGCGACAGTATATCATGAGCACAAAAAGTCAGTCAATAGCGGTGCTGGATTTTTGTGGATCTATTATTTATAAATTGGGGTTGTTATTTTCTTCTAACATAGTGCGAATGCGTGATGAGAGCATATCGATTGCGACCATGTTGAACCCACCCTCAGGAATGATTACGTCTGCATAGCGTTTGCTTGGTTCAACAAATTTGAGGTGCATAGGGCGTACTGTTTCCAAATATTGCTTGATAACAGATTCGGTTGTGCGCCCGCGTTCGGCAATATCTCGTTGCAGGCGACGAATGAATCGCAAATCTGGGTCTGTATCGACAAAAATCTTAACATCGAAAAGTTCACGCAACTTTGGTTCTGCGAAGATCAAAATACCCTCAACTAGAATGATGGGTTGTGGACCGACACTTTCGGTCTCTTCTGTGCGTCGATGGGTTGTAAAGTCATAAATTGGGCGTTCGGCGACCTGCCAACGTTGTACTTGCTTGATGTGTTGGATCAGTAATTCGGTATCAAGGGCATCTGGATGGTCAAAGTTGATCCGTAGGCGCTGTTCGACGGGGAGATGATCCAGTTCTTTGTAATATGCATCGTGTGGAAAGTAGGCAATATTATGATGCCCTACACGGTCAAGCAGTGCATTGGAGACAGTCGTTTTACCTGAGCCGGTGCCACCCGCAACTGCAACAGTAACCGGACGGTGTTGTTTGGATGATTTTGAGGTCATGGTTTCCTGCTATACATGCATATGCCCGCTAGGATAACTCTTAGCGGGCGAAGAGAATAGCCACCGATGGGACTTGAACCCATAACCTCACGCTTACGAAGCGTATGCTCTGCCATTTGAGCTACGGTGGCAGGTAAATTTAGTATAAAATATACTCTATGCCGCATTATAGCAATCGCCTAATCGAACCGCAAGCCTCGAATTTAATGGCGGAAGTGGCGCATGCCAGTAACAACCATAGCCATATTGGCTTTGTTTGCCGCTTCGATGACTTCACTATCACGGATAGAGCCTCCGGGTTGAATAACAGCGGTAATGCCCGCTTCTGCGGCGACTTCTAAACCATCAGCGAAGGGGAAAAACGCATCCGAAGCCATGACTGCACCCTTAACTTCTTCACCTGCTTTTGTCACGGCGAGCTTAACCGCATCAACCCGACTTGGTAATCCACCACCAACGCCGATTGTGCGTCCGGCTTTACCCAATACAATGGCATTGGACTTTACGTGTTGTACTGCTTTCCAAACAAACTGTAAGGCGCTCATTTCATCATCTGTTGGTGCCCGGTTTGTGACGGTTTTCAGTATTGTGCCTTCTGGATCGCTCATGTCGGCACGTTGCACGAGAAGACCACGATGCACCGCACGTATCTCAAGATCAGCGCCATCATATGGCATTGGAATTTGCACAATTCGGCAATTTTTGCGCTTGGTTTTCAGTTTTTCTTGTGCAGATTCTGAAAATGACGGTGCGGCGATTGCTTCTATGAAGAGGGCACCGAGGGCATCTACAAATCTCTCATCCACAGGGCGGTTGACCGCGATTACACCGCCGAATGCGGAGACATTGTCTGATGCGAGGGCGAATGGGAATGCGGTTGTAATGTTGTCTGCGCTAGCGATGCCTGTTGGTGTTAAGTGTTTAACGATGACGACGGTAGCATCACCAAAGGCGCTGACAGTACGCCAAGCCGCATCAACATCTAGGATATTGTTGTAAGAAAGTTGCTTTCCTCCGAGCAGTGTGCCACCAAATGGACCATCAGTCGCCTGTCTGCTATAAAAGGCGGCTTGCTGGTGTGGGTTTTCTCCATAACGTAGGGTTTCTACACGTTGCATTCCTAAAGAGAGCTGAGAGGGTAGTTCGTTGGTGACAGGTGCCAAACCTGTATTTGTACCTTGAGATAGAAACGCATGAATAGCGGTGTCATAATCGCGCGTATGAGCGAAAGCTTTCACGGCAAGATTGCGACGTTGAGCAATATCAATTTCGCCAGAGCCTTTGAGCGAGGCAATAATGCGAGTGTAATCTTCCGGGTCACATAGTACCGTGCAATGAAAGAAATTTTTTGCTGCTGCACGGAGTAGCGTAACGCCGCCAATGTCGATCTGTTCAATAGCATCCTGTAATGTGATGCCGGATTGCGAAACCGTCTCTTGAAATGGATATAGATTGCACACGACCATGCTAATCGGTGCATAACCAAGGTCTGCCAATACTTTGAGATCTTCTTCTGTGTTTCGCATCAAGATACCACCATGAATGGCAGGATGTAAAGTCTTGACACGTCCACCTAAGATTTCTGGAACGCCGGTGAGTTGTTCAACTGATGTTACCGCTAATCCTGCGTTTTCAAGCGCACGTTGTGTGCCGCCACTAGCGACTAAATCCCATCCTAGTTCAACAAGGGTCGTTGCAAATTCGATTAATCCATTTTTGTTATATACGCTTATTAGAGCGCGAGGCATAAAGATAATCCTTTAGATGTCAGGCATGAGAAAATAGGCGAGTGTAGATAAAATCCGAGTGCATTATAACGACTCATGCCAGAAAACACAGAATCAACTGATAAAATTAATGCTATGTGAAGAATGTCATAAATATATTGTGCTTTTTGTCACAAATACTATATAATGTGAAATATGTCACAATCGGAGTGCAAGGGTAATCTCATGAAAGAACATAATCGTCCTAAAATCGTCGTCATTGGCGCGGGGTTTGGTGGGTTGTTCGCGGCTAGAACATTGGCGAAACAAGATGTCGATGTGCTGGTGATTGATCGCAATAACTATCATCTGTTCACGCCATTGCTGTATCAAGTTGCAACCTGTGGCCTTGATCCGAGCGAAATCGCGTATCCTATCCGAAGTATTTTCCGCAAACACAAAAATGTTCAGTTTCTGCTGGGTGAGGTCAAAGAAATCGACCATATGGGGCAGGCTGTTGTGGTTAAGGTTAATGGTCAAGCGCGAACTGAACGCTATGATCATTTGATTATTGCGGCGGGAAGCACCACCAATTACTTTGGTAATAAAAATCTTGAAACCTTTGGCTTTGGACTGAAGGGACTGCCTGATGCGGTGCGTTTACGTAATCACATTCTCAAGTTGTTTGAACGTGCCGCGTGGACAAACG
>DAOTXB010000882.1:0-3792 GCA_034435575.1 Anaerolineae bacterium | reverse complement strand
ATACAGAATCGCGCCGTCCGATGAAAACACCAGAGAAGTCACCAACTGAGTATGTCCCTGCAAAAAGCGCGGTTCGGCGGTGATGTCACCCTCTGCATACAACCAGATACCAACAGAAGTTGCCACCGCCAACACCGACCCATCGGGCGAAAAGGCGAGATCATTCACCGCACCCCGCCCGATCATGAGCGATTGCTCCAAATTAGCGACATTATCAACGGTAATCACGGGTGCGTCGTCACCATCATCCTGTGCAGCTGTCATCGCCACAGGCAGAGACACACAGAGTAACAATACGCTGATTACCAGCCTAAGTATTGTAGATAACATTATTGGCTCCTCTAATTTCCGCTATAATCGTAACATATTCGATTGATGATTGAGGGCATAATTTATGGATTACGCGCACGAATTCCTGACCTTTTTGCAATCGCGTCCGGCGGATAAACCGAGGGATGGCTCACACGCCAGCGGATCGTCGCGGATTCATTATGGCATGAGCAACCCCACCATGCGCGGGTTTGTCAAACAGTGGAAAGCTGACCACCCCACCGTGACTTATGCTGATTGGGAAGCAACGCTCACCTCCTTATATGAAGGCGACTCCATTGATGAACACGCCCTCGCCGGATTTATGTTAGGTGCCTATCCCAAATTTCGCCGTCAATTGCCCTTACCAGTGTTGGATGAATGGGTTGGTCATCTGGAAGGCTGGCGCGAGATCGACACCACCTGTCAATCCAATTACACCGCTCAAGATCTGCTAGCAAATTGGGAGGCTTGGCAACCGTTCCTCACCGATTTAGCCGGACGCGCAACCATCCAACACCGTCGTGCAAGTCTGGTGTTTCTGGTGAAGCCAGTGCGCGACTCCGACGATGCACGCTTGATGACCGCCACGCTAGAGAATGTCGAACGTTTAAAGCACGAAACGGACATCTTGATTACCAAAGCGATTTCATGGGTGTTGCGCGAAGGCATCAAACGGCATCGGGATACTGTCGGCGGTTATGTGGACGCGAACGCCGCTACCCTACCCGCCATCGTATTTCGGGAGTTCAAGAAGAAATACGAAACAGGTAAAAAATAGCGACTAGCCTACAACCCATCAGACCACCGCCCATTTTTGCGGCGCGAACAGCCCGCATAACCCCTAATTCTTGGGGGCGCTATTCGGGCGATAATTACGTATAATGACAGGCAGAACAGTTTGGCAGGCTAAACAAGATGTGCTGTTCACACAGGGTGTAAAGCAAGCCGACGCAACCATATCCGGGGGGATCATGGTCAGTGTCGGTTTTTTGTTTTTTGCAGATGAGGCTTGAGATGACGTTTTACGATTACGATAATGAGAAATTACGCGCACAGATCAGACGGCGCTACACACGACGGTTTTTCCTCGGCGCACACGGGGCTGTGCTGATTTTTAGCATGGTGCTCGCCGTGATTGTGCCGGAGTTGGCGCTATTACTGCCACTAGCTGTGATTACGTTTATTCCACACGCGCTTTATGTCGCCTATCATGAATATCATTATTGGGTGGAACACAAAATCGACAAGAAAATCTATGGCGACCCGCTGAGCGTTGACCCGCACACCACAACCAAGCGTAAGCGTTACGCGGATGACTTTGTGGACGAACCCACTTTCCGCCTAACTGATGATGGCGAGATCGAAGAAGTACCGCCGACTTTCAAAGCCAAACGTGGTCAGACGGATTACACAGTTACGCAAGAGCGTGACTCACGGCGCGAACGATCTTCATCAAAAAAACGTGACCATGACAAGAAACGACGGAAGAAGGACAAAAAGCGCCGTAAATTTGATACGGACGAATTTGATGTCAAGAAATTGCTGAAGAAGTTCAAAGACATCATCGACTAAGATGCACAGAGCTGACATGCAGGGGGCAACAGAGTTTGCCCTCTTTTCGTTGAGCGCGTTGACAATGGTTTATTGATGATAAATTTAGATCATCTATTTACAGAAACATCCTTAACATAACGTTATTGTTATATTGTAACAATTTGTAATATGATAATCGTATCATCAAATTATATCGGACAGATCAAGATATGATAAACATCTCACTCAATCCACAACACACCGCTATCGTCTGGCAGTTCGATGGACAATGGGATGTAAGCATATTACAAAACGCATTCTTAGAGTATTGGCTTCTCACAGATTCGATAGAATACGCTCTACCTGTTGTTATCGATTTCCAACAAAGCACCGCACCACAAAATGTAATTTCTGCTATGGGAAGCATACTGCAAGCCTTAGCGCACAATACGGAATGTGTCATCATTGTTGGTTCCGTACCGAACTGGAAAAGTGTTTATGCATTGGTAACATACACCATGGATGCGCTCCCGATCAGCGTGGAATTTGTAGAAACCCAAGACGAGGCACAAAAGTTACTCAGTTTGATCTCTCCTGCGGACGCAAAAGCTGAAATAACCACCCGCTAACCCATTGTGTACAATATTAGAAATAGATTTCAGTGAACAATTCACAATGACTATTTAACCAGTTGCAAATTGTGTTATCCTCGCTTTTCTATTACACATCCAACCAGAAAGGCACCTCCCCCACGATGATCGAATATTGGTTGATCCGTCATGGACAGAGCGAAGGCAATGTTGGCAAAGCACACGCGAACCCACACGATATTCCACTTACCCCACTAGGGCGCACACAAGCGCGTCATGTTGCCCAGAACTTACCCATCACACCGGATCGCATCGTACACTCGCCGATGTTCCGCGCACGACAGACCGCCCTACCCTGCATCGAGCGCTTTCCACAGGTGCCAATTGAAACATGGGATGTGGAAGAATTCGTTTATCTCAATCCGGTTGAATTCGCCAATACCAATGTAGACACCCGTCGTCCCGCCGCCAGAGATTATTGGTACCGCGCAGACCCCGACCACGATGATGGTGATGGCGCGGAATCATTCACCGCATTTATAGCACGGGCACATGCCCTACTCCACCGACTGCGGACAGAAGGACAAACGGCATCCTCAACCGCAAAAACGCTCATCGCCCAAAAATCGTCAGATGATGACACAACACCCGGTAAATCCAGAGCGTTAGCTCGGCGAACGGTGATTTACACACATCATATGTTTATGCAGGCGGTGATGTGGGCGCATCTTGTGGGTGACGTGAGCATCGACGATAAACAGATGAAGGCATACAAGCAATTTAATCGCGGCTTCAGCATACCGAACGGTGCCTTACTCAAATTGAAGTTCGCAGAGCAAACGGTGTGGATGAACCACATCGAGGTTTTATGACTATGCGAATTTCATGGTGAGTGTATAATCTTCATAATTGTGTACCGACTATACGAAATTATCGCGTTAGGAGGGTCTTAGCTTAAGCGACATCTGCGTCTGCAAATGTCAATCACTTAACATTTGGGTGATGCTTGCCACGTTCAGAACTACAGAATTGAATGAGCGCTTTATGTTTGTTCGCCGATTCCTTGAGTATCCGAAAGACCTTCTTACGCTCTTCCTCTGTGAGATCGACATCACCCCAAATATCTTCCTCGATGAGATCTATTGCTGACAGAATAGATCCCAAGTGTTGCAGACCGTGCATTGTCAACTCGGACACAAGCAATTCTAAAACTTCGGTGTATGTGTACTTAGAATCAAGTTTACTCATAGGTCTACCTCCCTGTGAATTTGTTGCTAAATGGACGATGGCAAATAATTGACAATATTGCATCTCGCTGATAGCACACTGATTCATTTCATCCTATCATAATCATATC
>DAOTXB010000881.1:0-10345 GCA_034435575.1 Anaerolineae bacterium | reverse complement strand
CGTTTTAACACGCGCACAGTACAGCAAAAATTGGCGAATGCGTTGCTAGTATTGCGTTGATGTAGTCACATGGTTGATGTGGCTGAACGGGAGGGGACTTTCGCCTCCTGTTTTTGCTTTAAAAGCTATCGTAACCGTGCAATAGTAGACTGAATGACGGTAACCAGACCAAGCCCACCGATGATCGCTACGGCGGGATAGGCATAAAGATAATAACGTTGCCATTCTAAAGGCGTAGCGAGTAAGGTTAATGCAAACATAGCAAGACCCCACACGCCAATCAGCCAGCGTGTGTTACGCCTGATACTGTTGTCGCGTAGTAGGGTAACAAAGCCGATAATCACCATACCGAGTACGAACGCGCCACCGATCAGTGAGCCACCAATGCTCACCCCTGACCATCTGCTTTGCTCATAGCTCAAAATCTGGTCGGGGATATAATCTGCCCAGGCAGGGTCTTCATAATATTGTGGACGAGCGATAAATACCTGTCGTAAAAACCCTTCGATTTGTTCGGTGAGTGTCTCATATCCACCGTAAATTCTAATCTGTGTATCAAGAATAATTGTACGTTCCTCAACGACATTGCCGATGCGCGTCGCAGGGTCGTCCCACAGGACAGGGTTTAACGCAAAGAACACCATCAGCGCTAATATTCCCGCCACAAAAAGCAGGGTGATTAAGTTATAGGGGTCAGAGGGACCAATGGTTGGCGGAGAGAGTTCATCCGGTTCAATATCTTCATCTTCGCTCAAGCTCTGATAGACGGCATAACCGCCACACACGACAAAAATTGCAATAACTGTGACCACGTTCGGATGTTTGGCGGCGACGCCTAATCCAGCAACAAGACCGAGAATAATCGCGGCTGTCCAATTGCGATTATGCAATAACCACAAGCCTGCTAGTACCACCATCAGACCGAAAAAAAGTGTCGTGCCTTCCATCATAGCCCGTCTGCCGTT
The DNA here is from genome assembly GCA_034435575.1 of Anaerolineae bacterium. Lineage (GTDB taxonomy): Bacteria > Chloroflexota > Anaerolineae > Aggregatilineales > Phototrophicaceae > JAVJSU01. The sequence continues at coordinate 9,380 of DAOTXB010000881.1, read as the reverse complement.
GAGCAGAATTGCTGGATTTAGGGTGTAATATAGGGTGGCGATATATGCGATGGGTGTGCTAAGTTTGCGCCCAATCGAGAACAATACGATCATGCTACCAATCAGAAATAGCGTAGAGGCGCGGCGGGCTGTTTCTAGTAACTCATCAGATGGAATATGTCCATTTTGTGCGTTATAGCTGATATCCGCACCCCACACCCATTGGTTATTGATGTCCTCGCGGGTGAAACCGTCGAGTGTCCATGCGATACCAAACGCATATTTGGTTAAAGGCGCGGCGGCGAGTCGTAACGCCTGTTCAGTGGCATTGAGTGGAGGGTCTTGATATTGCACAGCGACCAGATCACGCTGATTAATGATGGTATCAAAATCGAGACTCATCCATAATGTTGTGGATTCATCACCGTGGAAGGGGGCAGTATTTATTCCGGCGACAATATAGAGTGTCAACAGGGTCAACCAGCATAGATCGCGTATACGAGAGAGGCTAATAATTGGGTTCATGCGGTGCATTCGTCACATTTAGTCGCAATGCGTAGTGTAAAATATTTGTGAGTGCGCGGGAATACTGGTTTTATTGGTGGTGGCAACCCGCTTGATTTGGAGTGAACTTAATGACATACGATGATATTGCCGATTATTATGTGCGGTTTGTCGATGAAGCCCTTGGTAATCGGAATTCTATATTGGCACAGGCACATTATGGTGTGCTACACCGGGCGGGTGATGTTAGTGGGTTGGTGGTGTGCGACATGGCTTGTGGTACAGGGATCATGGCGGCGACATTGGCGAAAACCGCACAACAGGTGACCGGCACGGACATTTCTGCTAATTTTATTGCTATGGCAGACCGACGCTTTCAACAAAATAATCTGCGCTTTATCCATGATGATGCACAGACTCTAAATAAGCAAGGTGATGCACATTATGACCTTGTGGTGAGTAATATGGCGTTGATGGACATTCCCGATTTATCCGCGACGTTGAATGCGGTTCATAGTGTGTTGAAAGATAAGGGACGTTTTGTGTTTTCGATCACGCATCCTTGTTTTCAATCACCCCATGCTGGTAGGGTAGATATAGAAAATGGCGCTGTATGGCAAATTTATCGTTATGCTACCGAGGGTAAGTGGCATTCACAGTATCCGAACGGGATACGTGGACAGGTTGGCGCGCATCATCGTACCCTGTCGACCTATATCAATACGTTGATTAACGCTGGATTTATGGTGGAAAACATTGATGAACCCGTATCTAAGACCGTCAACAAAGAAATTCCTGCGGTGATGATTATCAGCACGAAGAAAACACGATGATATAGGGTGAACTTTGGAGCTTATTTCGTTTGAGCAAGGCATATCAAAACTAATCACGCAGTTTGATAGTGTCAACGCATATGTAAATCACATCGTAAGATCAAATCAAAATCAGTCTGTATCGCTTGTGTGTATTCGCCTTGAGGCGGGTGGTGTACTTGGCCGTCACCATACTGTTGGCAATCAGTTATTTCTGGTGGTGGCGGGTCGTGGACGTGTGAGTGGCGAGGACGGCGTGTTTGTGCCTATCGAAGCGGGGCAGGGAGCATATTGGGTCGCTGGTGAACTGCACGAAGCGCATACTGATGATGGATTGACTGCGATTGTGATCGAAGGTGATGATATTGCGCCTGCGATGATTTCCACGCATGATTGAGACTCAAAAAGCGCGAGGAATGACCCCGCGCTTAATTATTTGTGTTAGGGTAGTTTATTCTTCGTCTGGCGGTGTGATGACGGCGAGTAGTTGATTCTTATCCACCGATTCTCCTGCTACGACTTTGATACTCTCTACGACACCGGCAATCGGTGCCTTGAGTTCGTTTTGCATCTTCATCGACTCAAGGATGACGACAGTTTGACCGGCTTCAACCGTCGCGCCTTCTTCTGCGACGACTTTGACGACCAAGCCCGGCATCGGTGCATTGAGGTCACCACCGGCACCTGTTAAACCACCTTTGCGCTGTGCCATCAGCAGAGCGCGTTCATCCAGGACACGTCCTTCATACATGCGCCCACCCATCAACACAGAGTAATCGCCCATATCGTCGTCAATGACAACCTGCAATGAGGCGTTGTCGGTGATGACGGAATACAGCGACGGACTCAGTTGTAGAAAATCGACTTCACGCGGTTCACCATTTATAGTGATTCCACCATCTTTGTCAATTTCGACTTCATATTGTTCATTGTTGATGATTGTTACATATTTCATCGTTGCATTCTCTCCCAGCGGCTAATCCATTTCCAGTTGCTTGCATCGCGCTTGGGTGCCTGCACAACCTGTGCGGCTTCTTGCCGTTTACGGTGTGCAAAAAGCGTTGCGGCGATAGCGGCGGTTTCTAGCTCTGTCTGGGTCGGATCTTCTTCGTAGGTGTTCATGCTGAAGCGCTGTTCCACGAAGTTAGTATCGATCTGACCCGCGATAAAGCTGAAACTGTTGAGCAAGTTGATATGGAATGGGATATTGTGCTTTAAGCCCATGATCGTGTATTCAGACAGGGCACGGCGCATCCGTAACATCGCTTCTGAGCGTGTTTCTCCCCAGCAAATGAGTTTGGCAATCATGCTGTCATAATGCGGGGTGATCTCATAACCCGGGTACACACCACTATCCACACGGACACCGGGTCCTGTTGGTGAAATTAATGTGGAGATCTTGCCCGTCGATGGGATGAAATTGTTATAGGGGTCTTCCGCGTTAATACGACACTCAATCGCCCATCCACGCGGTTCCATAAAGTTTTCGGTGTAGGTCATACGACGACCACGCGCAATACGAATTTGCTCTTTGGCGAGGTCAACACCAGTGACGATCTCGGTTACGGGGTGTTCTACCTGTAGACGGGTGTTCATCTCAAGGAAGTAGTAATTCTTGTCCTTGTCCACCATACATTCGATGGTTCCTGCGTTGACATACCCGACTGACTCGGCGGCGGCAATTGCCATTTTCCCCATCCGCTCACGTAGGTCAGGGTCCATGACCACGCTCGGTGCTTCTTCCACCAATTTTTGATGGCGACGCTGAATGCTACATTCACGTTCACCCAGATGGATGGTATTACCGTGCGTATCCGCCAAAATCTGAAATTCGATATGACGTGCGCCGACGAGTAATTTTTCTACGTAGACATCACCGTTGCCGAAGGCGCTTTCTGCTTCGCGTCGGGCGGTTTGTAGGGCTTCGTCGAATTCTTCTTCTTTGTGGACGGCGCGCATCCCCTTACCACCACCGCCAGCGACAGCTTTGATGAGTACAGGGAAACCGATTTGCTTCGCCGCACCCATCAATTCTTCATCCGGTAAGCCAGCTTCGGTACCGGGGATGAGGGGTACATTGTTTTTGGTCACAGCGGTACGGGCAGATTGTTTATCGCCCATTGTGGCGATTGCATACGGTGTCGGACCGATCCATGCATAGCCTTCATCTGTGACCTGCTGGGCAAAATCGGCATTTTCCGCGAGGAACCCATAACCGGGATGCACAGCATCTGCGCCAGTTTTACGGCAGACTTCGATGAGTTTATCCATACGCAAATAGCTATCACGCGGGGCAGGTGCGCCGATGTTTACAGCTTCATCTGCATAACGTACATGTAAAGCGGTGCGGTCTGCATCTGAATAGACGGCGACGGTTGGAATACCAAGATCGCGACAGGCGCGAATCACACGGACGGCGATTTCGCCACGATTGGCGATCAGAACTTTGTTAATTTTGGTTGGTTGATCTGCTGACATTAAGTTGCCCCTCCTAAAGCGGGATGTTGCCGTGTTTCTTCGGCGGGTTATTATCACGCTTGTTCTGGAAGACTTCCAGCGCATTAATCAAGCGCGGACGGGTATATCGTGGTTCGATGATGTCATCAAGGAAACCACGCGATGCGGCGACATACGGATTGGCAAATTTTCTTCGGTAGTCGTCGGCAAGTTCTTTCTTCTTCGCAACCGGATCATCAGCTTCCTTAAGTTGACGACGATAGATGATCTCTACCGCGCCTTCCGGTCCCATAACTGCGATTTCTGCGGTGGGCCACGCAAGGTTAAGGTCACCACGAATATGTTTACTACTCATCACGCAATAGGCACCACCATATGATTTACGGGTGGTAACGGTCAATTTGGGTACGGTTGCTTCGCAATATGCATAGAGCAGTTTCGCGCCGGACATAATGATACCGTTGTGTTCTTGATCGGTACCGGGTAGGTAACCGGGGACATCTACGAAGGTGATGATCGGAATATTGAACGCATCACAGGTGCGGATAAAACGCGCGGCTTTGTTGCTAGCATTAATATCTAGCACACCGGCGAGTACCATCGGCTGATTAGCGACGATACCAATGCTGTGCCCACCCAAACGGGCATACCCACAGACGATATTCGAGGCGAAGTTTTCATGTACTTCAAGGAAAATACCATCATCGACGATTTTCTCGATCACATCTTTGATGTCATACGGTTGATTCGGGTTTTCCGGTACGATAGCATCAAGATCAGCATCTGTCCGAAGTGGATCATCGGTTGTGGCGATGAAGGGGGCATCTTCCATATTATTTTGTGGCAAGTAGCCGAGTAATTCGCGTACCATCATCAAAGATTGTGTCTCGTCTTCTGCGACCATGTGGCAAACACCGCTCTTGCTCGCATGAACGCTGGCACCGCCGAGGTCTTCAAAGGTGACATCTTCGTTCAACACTTGCTTGACGACATCAGGTCCGGTGATGAACATATAGCTGGTTTCCGCAACCATAATCGTGAAATCGGTCAGCGCAGGGCTATAGACCGCACCACCTGCACAGGGACCCATAATAACGCTGATTTGTGGGATCACACCGCTAGCAAGGGTGTTCTTCAGGAAAATTTCTGCATAACCGGCAAGGCTGTCTACACCTTCTTGGATGCGGGCACCACCGCTATCGTTCAAACCGATAACCGGCGCACCGACATTCATCGCCATATCCATAATCTTGATAATCTTCTGGGCATGGACTTCGCTCAGGCTACCGCCCATCACGGTAAAATCTTGTGAATAGACATACACAAGTCTTCCGTCAATCGTACCCCATCCGGTGACTATGCTATCGCCGACGAACTTTTGTTTGTCTAAACCAAATTCAGTAGCACGATGCTCCACGAACATATCAAGCTCATGGAAACTGCCCGGATCAAGCAAAATTTCTAGGCGTTCATGCGCGGTTTTGCGTCCCTTGTCGTGTTGACGTTGGATACGATCCTCGCCACCACCCAAGAGGCTTTCCTCCCGTTTTTCCTGCAATTTCTCAATGAGTGACTTTTCATCAATTTGAGGGTTTGCTGTCATAAGTTAAAAGCTCCTTTTTGTATTTTCGCATCAGGCGATAGCCTATAGCGAGAATTATTAGTGTTGTCAATCCACCCACAATTAAGAACGGTAGTCGTTGTCTATCGTACTCCGCACGGGCAAATAGCCCGAGGCGTAAGGTGCTATATACTAGAAACCCGAATATTAGCCACAGGGCACGCCTTTTCGCATAATCTGCTCCTTTTAGCAGACTCAATAACCCCCAACTAAATGCACCTGCCCAGACAATGTAGGATGCAAATAACAGGGGTTGAGGAATGCTCAAAGCCGTGAGTGTGATTTGGGATAATTGAATGGAACGCGCTAGTCCCCCGAGTTGGATAAGTAAAAATAGACCAACAAGCGCCATTAACCAGTGTGAGTAAGCGTGACTTCGTATCATGTGGGTAATAATAACATATCGTGGTTTGTTTCGGGCAGTGTAATATGTCATGTGAAAAATGGTACAAAGTCAAATTTTAACGCAGTTTTGGATGGATTATGCGAAAAATGACTTTCTGACCATTGAAAGCCTCAAATAGATCACAGCTTGATTTCATGGTGGAAGAATCTGTACACAAAATGTGGAACAACGGGATAGCCTAATTGATGTGACTATCCCGCCTAATTGTTGTCGTGCTAATTGCACGATAACTTATGCGAATAATACACATCCACTACGCGCAGGTACATTCAGGGTTAGTGTGGTCTCGTTCGCAATGATTTGACTGGATTGTGCCCATCCATGTGACCATTTGGTTGGTGCATTTTCCGGTAAGTTCAGTGTGATTGTTGTATCAGTATCGCCAGTATTAATCACCACGATTGCCTGTGAATCTTCTAATTGCCGATAAAAAGCATAATGCATTTCGTCTGCATGAAGATGTTTGAATGCCCCTGTACGCAACACAGGATGTTGATGGCGGAGTGCAATCGCTTGTTTATAGTGTGTGTGTAGGTCTATATCCCACGTATCTTTTTGATCCCACAGGAATGCTTTACGACAATCAGGGTCTGGTCCACCACTCATGCCGATTTCATCACCATAATAGATGTTGGGTGCGCCTGGCATAGTCATTTGTAACAAAACAGCGAGCTTAAGCGCAGATTTGTCTTCGTCCATATACCAGAGTGCACGCGGGGTATCGTGGCTACCGAGCATATTGAGCTGGGAATAGTTGATCTCCCAATCATACAAGCTGTGCATGGTGTTGATCTGCTCACCGAACGCCGTGGCATTGATGGGTACGACTGGCATTTCACCGTGTTGGTAACTGGTGTTGAGTGTTTCGCTCGCCGTGAAGCTCATCACCGCAGACATAAACAAGTAGTTCATCACTGCGTCGAATTGATCGCCCGCTAACCAGCGTTGTGCCGCTCCCCAGATTTCGCCAACGATGTATGCTTCTGGATTGATCGCCTTCACGATGTCCCGAAAGCCCCGCCAGAATTCATCGTCATCAATTTCATTAGGGACGTCTAAGCGCCAGCCATCAATACCAAACTCTAACCAGTGTTTCGCCACATTGTAGATGTAGTCACGCACACCCGGATTATCAGTGTTGAACTTCGGTAGTGATGGTAAATCCCACCATGCGCCATAATTAAGCGGGTTGTCCTCATCGCTGGAATAGGGACGCAGGGGAAAATCTTCCACATGAAACCAATCAATATAGGGTGAGTTGCCACCATTCTCTAAAATATGATGAAACGCCCAGAATCCACGACTGGCATGGTTAAACACACCATCTAGGATAACCTTGATATCGCGCTTATGGGCTTCGTCCAACAATTCCCGTAAAGCATCATCCCCGCCGAGCAATGGGTCTACCTGCATAAAATCAAATGTGTGGTAGCGATGGTTTGCCGCTGACGAAAAAATGGGGTTCAAATAAATCGCGTTAATGCCAAGGTCTTGCAGGTAATCGAGTTTATCAACGACTCCGTATAAATCTCCACCCTGATACCCCTGTTCAGCCGGGTCTGTGCCCCATTGCTTGAATTTTATGCCACGCGAGTGTGAGATGCGGTCACTTCGGGCGAAGCGATCCGGGAAAATTTGATAGAATACAGCATTTTTCACCCAGTCGGGGGTGTTTATTGTAGGCATAGAACCTCCATCTATTGTTTTCGGTGCTATGCTACCATGTTGTTTCACCGATATACACGGGATTATTGCTCAGTTATCGCTTGAAGGAGGATTAAGCGCGGATTGGGGGACATCAATACCTTCAAAATTGGCGAAGGTGATGTCATCAATGATCAAGTTGAGATGCTTTTTCACGTTTTCAAACAGTTGCACATAATTGGTCTGGTAGCGTTGTGCCTCATTTAGACCGAGCTTGTCCATCACTGTGTAGATATTTTCCGGTTCGCCTTCTAGTTCCACGAAGTTGCCATAGGGCATTTCGTCAAGATCGACCTCAACATCATCCAACACATAAGTAGTGCGATATTTTTCATAAACCAGATGCGGGGAATACCCTAGTTTGTTTAAAATGAGTTCCATTGTGTCGAAGTCATCAACTTCAACTTCTGCTTCAAAGCGATGGCTCAACCCGTCGTCGGTTGGTGCAGTCGTCGGAGGTTCTTTATAGGTGAGACGCACATAGGTATCTTTGCGTAAGCGGACAACGATTCCGCGTTGGGTCAGGTCGCCCGCCTCGTTTTCATAACGGATGTTATACTCATGTACGCGCGGGATGACCTGCCTGCCACCAATATCTAACAATTTATCAGCCACTGCATCTAGGTCTGGTACATATAATTTGATTTCCACTTCCCCAAGTGGTTTTACCATATCTTTAAGCTCCGTCCGTGTACAATGATGCAAGAAATCCTTGCGGATAACGAGTCTCCCATTCAGATCGAAGTATACCGTAGCCCAAGCCATCATAGTATTGCTCATCAACGATACGTGCCATACGGAAGCAGGCTTCTTGTTGAAAGCCGAGTTTTTCTGCAAGTTTCATCATCCCGCTATTGCCTGACCATGTGCGTAAATCTAAGCGCATAATCTTTGGCATGTGGTCAAAGAGGTATTGCCCCCATAAACCCAGTGCTTCGTAGCCAATTCCCTTGTTCCAATGCACGGGATCAAAGATAACAATACCTATAGCCACCCAATGGGTTTCTGAGCTAATCCAGTAGCGGGAGACTGATCCAATCAGTGCATCATCATGCTGGTTGGCGATAATCAAGCGTTGCGGCGGGTTGCTATGCTCCTCCTGCGTTAAGCGCTTTCGCATCTCTTCCCGACGTTCGGCACTAATGGGCTGAGTAGGGTAATAGGGCGCGTCGAGCGTTTTCCACGCATGACCGGGATTTTGCCAATCTGCATAGTCCTCAATATCCTCGACGCGCATATCTCTCAGTTGAATTTGGTTACCTGTGATTTTGTTAATTATCCAGGTCTCCCGGTCCGGGTGGTCCATCCCATGCCGGGCAAGAAAAGTCGATAATCAGTGATTGCCCTATTTCGATTGCGCCGGGTGGGCTGAGGTCATTGACTTCCGCAAGGCACGCGGTTTGTAAGCCAAAATCACACCCGATGAAATCCAGCATATCGCCCGCCTGTACGATGTAGCGCCCATTGTTCGTGGTGCGCCCCGGGTTACGATCACCACGACAGGTGCGAGCATCATCTGTGATTGTGCTGGTTGCATTGCCACCGCCACCTTGACCATCACTGACGCATGATGCGCTGATGGTGATGACCTGACCAGCATAGATTAAATCGGCATTGCTGATATTGCGGTTGGTACTGAGCAGGCAGGATACCGTAGTATTGGCATTATTGGCAATTCGGGCAAGGGTGTCGCCGTAGCGCACGGTGTATTCGCCAAGTGGAATGGTCGATGTGTCGCTTACGGTTGTGTCTACTTCGCCACCACCTTGTCCAATGCTTTCATCACTGACGGTGTCTTCATCGGGCACCGTGCTATTGTCATCGTCTGGAATGTTTTCGTCGGCGGGTACGCTTGTTTCGGTAGTGGTATCAGTTTCGACGACTGTATCGTTATCAT
>DAOTXB010000880.1:0-4523 GCA_034435575.1 Anaerolineae bacterium | reverse complement strand
GGGCAATTGAGTGAACGTGAATTTGTGCTCTCCCGTGTACGAGCATTATCCGGCAGTGCATCACCATTATTGTTTCTATTGTCCTTCCTGGGTGGGTTGGTAGGTTGGCGTGCGGGTGGGGATGCGTTTCGGCTTCGCATCATGATCGGCGCGGGTATACTTTTACTAGCATTTAGCGGTATCAGTATAGTGGACAATTACATTACCATTGCCCAGCAAGTCGATAGTTTCCAACAGACTATAAGTTACGATCAAGCTGGCAATATCAGCACAATCGACTTTGATGGCGCTTTAGCCTTCAATGAAGAAGGACAGGACAATCAAGTAACATCAATAACCTGTGCTGGCAGACACTTTACCTATGATGAAGCGAACCGTTTACGCCGTGTAGAAACTACCGACGGCGAAGTAATTTCAACATATGGTTATGATGCCTATAATCGATTAATTAGCATCGGTTCAACCGACTTTATTTATCATGGCGATAGTGACACACTACTGGCAAGTTTTACAGAAGGCGATGAATTTCCTATTATTTATGGGCAAACCGCTGGACGTGCTGGATTCTTTCGTGCTCAAGGTGAAAATATCGAGTGGATGATTACTGATGGTGCCCAGAATACGCTCAACATCCAGCCTGCTGGCGATGAATCATTTGCCTCTCCAATATTTATAGATGACCCTCTTGGGCGACCCGTTATACAGGATTGGACACGTACCGACTGGTGTGCAGAAGCCTTACAATTTGACGAACTCGCCTTCATGGGTCAGTTAAATGCTAATGGGGTTTGGGATGCGGAGTCTAATCTGTATTTCCTCAATGGGCGTACATATAGTCCCCAACTTGGCGTGTTCCTACAACGTGATCCGCTGGGTCCAGATGTTTTTGGCACCGTTTATGCCTATCCATCACGCGAATCTCAACCACCATTAGCGAAACGGAATCCACTTTATGCAGAGGGAATCTATAGCCTTGATTCTGCAATACAGGCGATTACCTTACCAGATACGTTGACAGCGACCATCATGCGTGAATCATTCATGCCATCACGTCAAAATCTTGCCATAGAACCACTGTTTGATCACATCGAAAATACAACACGCATCACACACAATAGACTCTTTCAAAATACGGCTTTGCGGGTGTGGTTAGACCGTAATTATAATTTATCGGGCGCATCTCCCGATGAAAATGGTGCATTACGCTTGTCATCAGATAATGCGCCAGGTTATGGGGGAAACCCGAATAGCAGACCAATAAATGCTTTGGCACCGGTGGTTTATCCTGAGACGGTCTTTTTGCCACAAATAAACACATCTCTGCAAAATCTTGAACTGTCTTTGGCACATCAAAATGCATTGCACACGCCATATACCACCTATCAACCTTTTGCATGGCAACCACAACCGCCACTTCTATCGGATGCATGGCAAATCAACCGCCCGTTAACAGGCAATGAATCAATTCCTTCTGAGGTCTGGGGTTGGCTTCCGCAAACACTCATGAATCCAGCCAGCGCTATAGACACATTACAAGCCATTGAACGCGCACTTATTCTGCCGACTATAGATGGACAATCATGGTTAGAAACCGCCCTAGACCATAGCCTGCCCACTTTACCAGAATTGCCACCAGAAAATGCAGAAACCTGGTTAGAAAACTGGTTTACAGATGATATTTTTGGCATTACTGACCAACTACAACAGCGATTTCCACATTTACCAACACTTGATGTACCAGTGTACACGCTTGGTGAAAATCGTAATTGGCTTAATCTTGACAGTGGTGCAGAACCCGCAACACCATTAACCGATGAGGTGGAATGAAGTCTGACGATGGTCTAACCATTGCATCTCACCATCGCGCATCATTGCATCCTCTTCTAGCATAATTCGAACCTCCTGCCCGTCCCATTCCGGTACAGCCGTTTTGATGTTCAATTCGATGCTATACGCAGTGTTATCATATACTGCATAATCCCCTTGACCCGACACACCGTCCTGCTGATCCCATAAGCCAATTGTCGGACCGGCGGCATGCCCATGAAAACCAAGCGGGTGACTGTATACCGTAGGCGATAATCCGGCTTCGCGCCCACTTTCAAGCGTGGTTTTGAGGATAGCATTTCCGGTTTTGCCGACTGCCATTTCTGCCATATGAATATCTTGCAACTGATTAGCTTGTGCCAATGCCTCTTTTAACCCTTCTGGAGCATCGTTTTCACCGCGTTTAAGCATATAAGCATGTTGCTGTTGATCAGTTGCCAAGCCTAAATAATAAAATCCCATATCACACCACAATAGATCACCCGGCAAAATCACCGTGCGTCGTTCACTTGAATCACCGAGTTCGTCGAACTGTTCATTATACGCTTGCAAGTTTACATTCGGCTGGAACCACGCTTCTAAACCCATACTTTGCATTTTCTGGCGCATCCACCACACAACATCTTCGGTTGTCGTAACACCGGGGTGAATCACGCTAGATGAAAACGCTTCGGCGATAATTGCATGTCCTATTTCAACAATACCAGGATACGCATCCATCTCCGGCACAATCCGCGTTTCTAACCAGCCCACACACAGACGTTCTGCGCTCACCGTCCGCGCCATTAAATCTCCTCCCAATGCGTCTGCAATATTCTGATATTCCTCACGGGATAAGCCATCTCCAAAAGCCCACATCTGCGAAGTATTTATGGCGATTGTTTGTGGGTTGCGTTCCATAATCACCCGTTTCAGGCAAGCGTACTGATCTTCATCATCTGGGTTCCAACCATGTTCATAATAACCTTCCATCGGATAGCGACTTAAAGTTAAGCGGTCAACCGTACCATCATCATGACGAGCAAACACCAGAATCGTCCGTCTTCGTGCAGACATTTGCGGTTGTGGCAACATCGTCATAATGATGGGATCTTCGTTGTATTCCCGAGCAATCACCAACCACATATCCACATTTTCGCGGGTCATGAGCGCTGGGATCACATTATCAAGGCGATCTTTCAACCATGTGTTACGAATCTCACATTGTGTTTGTAAAGGCAGGATTTTGTTACGATAAGTCTCAGTAGGGGCGTATATTGGCGACATAAGGGAAATTTCCTCGAACAAAGTAAAATTTACCCATTATTATGCCGTGAAATGTCCGTTTTTGGTCATGAATGGTGCTAGTAGCAGAAAACTATCTCAATACAACTCACATTTCTGCATTAAAACGATACCCGATGCCTGGCATAGTTTGAACCAATGTTGGACGGCTCGGGTCAGGTTCTATTTTCTCTCGCAGGCGACGAATATGCACATTGACAGTACGTTCGTTTTCGATTTCTGCTGTATATCCCCAAACTGCATCAAGAATTTGACGACGCGTGAGCGCCTGACCGGGGTGTTGCGCCAACAAAACCAACAAACGAAACTCAGTGGGGGTAAGGTTCAAGAGTGATTTACCGCGCCATACCTGCCCACGCGATTTGTCGATGACCAAATCCGCCGCATAAAGTGTATCACTATCTGCGATGGAAAATTCACCATACGCCCGCCGGATCATTGCGCGAATCCGTGAGCGTAATTCCTGTAAGCTAAAAGGTTTAGTCACATAATCGTCCGCGCCCATCTCTAAGCCCAGCACCTTATCGATCTCATCACGGCTTGCGGTCAGCATGATAATGGGCTGACGCAGGCGCATCTGGCGCATCTGACGACAAAAATCAAAACCAGAGCCATCAGGCAAACGAATATCAAGAATAATCAGATGTGGATTGTAATCGCGCGCGGCGCTAACCCCATCTTCCCCATTGTCAGCATGCATTACATCATAGCCCTCCCGTTCCAGCCCTTCTCGTAGACTACTGGCAACAGCGGGATCATCTTCAATCATTAGAATTCGGGTTTGCTGGGTCATGGGTTAGTCCATATATCTTTATAATAGGATCTCTACCAAGTGTACAGGATATTGCTATGTCGTTAGAATTTAGAGCTACCATCACTTTGATCATAACCGAAACTGATAAAAATCCGGTAGCTATTCGATTACGAAACTGTAATCAGTAGGCTATATGCTTAGATCAATCGGGTACAATAAATACATAATGTAAGCGTAGTTTGGAGCACCACACGATGAAATTTCGGTCAATTCGGTGGCAATTGTCCTTAAGTTATGCCGCAATCGCGTTTCTGGCGACTTTATGCTTAGGTGTGGTTTTACTGACGGTATTGGATGAATATTACAACACCCTAGAACAGCGTAACTTACAAGATCGCGCAGATTCGTTCAGTATGCTGATCGCCGATGTACTGGGAAACGACATCTCTTTAGATGTGTTGAACAATCAAGTACGTAGTCTATCCTTCCTGTCCGACGCGCGTGTTATCGTGCGCGATCCTACCGGCGCCATGATCGCAGATTCAGGGTCACCATCAGAAACCTATCTTGAAATCTCAGACTATGCCTACATTGCATCATCCGGGGATGAAAACACCCCGGTTATGGATTGGACAACCATCACGCTTGCCCGCCCTCT
>DAOTXB010000879.1:0-2401 GCA_034435575.1 Anaerolineae bacterium | reverse complement strand
TGAGGCATCTGAATTGGTGTGACAACACACGAAGTCATCACAGACGACCCGACGACGTTTGAACAAAGTGAATCGTTGGACATATCACAACAGGCGCTGGCATTACCCAACTATCCGCCAGACCGTACCATGGTTTATACCTACGATGGTTTATATCGTTTGACGGATGCTTCCTATTGTGATGGTGTGATTAACCCATCAACGTGTGATAGCGCAAACGCCGCCTATGACTATGATTACGCCTATGACTTAATGGGGAATCGCCAATCGCAGACCGTGTTCGATGGTGTGAACACCACCACGACGACTTACGGTTATAACAGCGCCCATCAAGTGGATAGCATCACCGTCGGGACTGACCCAGCGATCCCCCTCACCTATGATCCATTTGGGAACATCACCGATGACGGCATGTTCACCTATACCTATGACGCGGGTAACCGCCTGGTGGACGCGACGGATGGCACCAACACCTATGGGTATGACTATGATGGTCTGGGGAATCGTTATGAGCAGACCATCAACGGCACCACCACCAATTATCTGCTGGATAGCATTAGCGGATTGACCAATGTTATCGGTGAGTACGGCAACGGCGCAAGCACCTATCACCTGCTGGGCTTGGACGTGATCGGGCAAGTTGGTGGCGGGGCGAGCGGTGCGTGGAGCTACTTCGCCATCGACGGACTCGGCTCCGTGCGCCACACGTTTGATGCCAACGCCAACAGCACATATAATGCCTTGTATGACCCGTATGGCGGGGTGCTTTCCACCATCGGCACGGATGCAACCTCGCTCGGCTTTGCGGGCGAGATGACCGATCCGACGGCGCTGATTTACCTGCGGGCGCGGTACTACAACCCCGCATTGGGGATGTTCACGCAACCTGACCCGATTATGGGTGTGATGGGGATGAGTGTGAGCTATAATCCGTATCCTTATGCACACAACAATCCTATCAATCTAACAGACCCGAGTGGACGCTTTCCGTTCTTAGCGATTGGGTTAGGTATGGCGGCAGGTGCCGCTATCGGCGCTGGTATGGACATGGTTGCACAGGTTGCGGACAACCTCGCCAACGGACGCGGTGCTTTCGATTGTTATGACCCCGGATCAACCTTAAGAGCCGCCGCAGAAGGCGCGTTGATGGGTGGTGCGAGTGCGTTGATCGGCGTGGGCGTGGGAGCGTTCGGCGGGAGTTCAGTATTTGCCGGAATCGTCGCGGAAGGCGCGGACTTTGCCTTCGGTGTCGGTTGGGATATGATGGTCTATGGCGACAGCTTTGAATCCGCTGTCGTGAATAATTTGCTCGGGGTTGGGATCGGCTTCGGCATCGGCGCGGCGGCGAGTGGCGCGGGGAGAGCGTGGCGTGCCTCCGGTGGTGGTGTGAGCCTGTCGCGTGTTACACGCACAGTCGGGCGCTATGTCGATGATGCTCTGGAAAACAGTCGTTTTCGTACAGAACGGCGAATCAGTGCTGAAGGTGCTGTCGACTTAACCCAGCGTAGGATGTGGTCTGCTGAAAGTTCCAGTACATTTTACACGGTTCAGAACCGTAACGACGCCTCTAGATTACGTTCTGATGGTAGACCATGGCCCACAGAACCTAACCGTGCACACTTAGGACCAGGCGTTTATGCTTGGGACAATCTTCAAGATGCGGAAAACTATTTAGATATTCTAAGTAGAAAACCTGTATCAGATCTGGAAATCGTGCAATTTAATGTAAATAGATCTGATTTAGACTCCTTCCGAACCGCAGATTTAACAACTCTCAGTGACAATGAACTGACCAATTGGCTTGATCGACACAGCTATCTATATACAGATAATCCAGAAAACGTAACTGCTCATAGTATGGATTATATCATTCGTGGTACAGGACGTTTTGGCAATGAACATTATTTCAGTTCATCTGTACACGGGCGATTACAGTTTCTTCAGAACGATTAATTCAGAGAATTGAGAACATAATGGGTAAATTTTTATTCAAAGGTGTAAACTCAGGAAAGTCATTTGCAATACGCATTACTGGCACACTCACATTGTTAGATAGTAATGATGATATTTCCGAGATGGAACACGTATCAGACAGCATTTACATGCAGATCAATACAACGGAAATTCCATTGGTTGATGAGGATATTGATTATCTGATTCAGGGTCTATTGATTATGGAAGATGTGATAAAAAAGCATTTTCAATCGGATGTGAAGTTTTCCCTTGACCAAATACTCTTTCATTTAGCGGATCATCAACCTGATTTGTTGAAGTATGCCATTATAGGATGTGTTTGTGATGACTTATCGTTACAATGTGTTCAACCAAAGATGCGATACGATCATACACTAAAACGTTTTGTAGAAATTGAACAATAACATTTGTAGAGTGTGCTGGCATT
>DAOTXB010000878.1:0-3916 GCA_034435575.1 Anaerolineae bacterium | reverse complement strand
ATAGCCGCTTCACCCAAGGTGCGATCCGGCAATATTTCCGCGTTGTTCAATTCCCAATTTTGGGATTCTGCCTTGAGCTGTCCATCCAGTAAAATATAGAAGGTTTCGTCATAATCCCCTTCATGGAACAGCACATCACCCACTTCGAGGACGACGACCTTCATATAATGTTGGATTGAATCAATCGTGGAGCCGGGAGCCCATGTCAAAAGTTCACGTTGAGAAAAGATGCTGACGGTACTTTTCATATT
Organism: Anaerolineae bacterium; assembly: GCA_034435575.1. GTDB lineage: Bacteria > Chloroflexota > Anaerolineae > Aggregatilineales > Phototrophicaceae > JAVJSU01. The sequence continues at coordinate 3,665 of DAOTXB010000878.1, read as the reverse complement.
TTCTGCGCCATCTTATTTATTAAGAACCTGTTTGATATCTGAATTAATAATGCGATAACAGGCATATTGGGTCACTTAGCACGCCATTTTTGATACCATAAAGGGACAATAATGGGTGTTTTCAGCCAATGTATGATCCATTTTCTGGTGAATATACAGCGAACTTCTTCGCTCGCCGACTATCCAAACAGATTTGAAGTCACCTTACAATAAGCATACATTAAAAGCATTTTGCACACTTGCAAGACTTTCCGAATTTTTTCGTTAAGGTGATGTCTGCTGGGCTAATTGCAAAACGGCGTGGAGCATGACATTTGCCGCGTTGATACAATCCTCATCGGTGGTGAGTTCTTCGGGATGATGACTAACTCCGTTCACCGATGGCACAAAATAGATCACATTGTCCACCAGACCGCTAAATGATTGTGCATCATGCCCCGCGAAACTCATCAATCGTGTGCTTTTCAGGTTGAGTGATTCTGTCGCTTTCTCGACCGTATCCACAAAATAGTCACTCATTGGTGATGGGCGAATATCGCCGAGTGCGTCCGCTGTGACTGTAACGTTTAGCGATTCTGCGACCTTTTCTGCTAATGCTAACAGAGTCTGTTGCATATGATTGAATGTGTCTAAATCACCATGACGAAACTCCATACCGAGAATTGCCGTGTCTGGAATAACATTAAATGCGCCAGGTTTGACCTGAATTGTGCCAAAGTTGACCACACCGGGTGAAAAGTTGTCCAATATGGCACGATGCGCCTGATCTGCAAAGCGCGCCGCCGCCCGGAACGCATCCTGTCGTTTGTCCATCGGGGTGGTTCCCGCGTGCCCTGCCCTGCCTTTAAACGTGAGTTCAAATGACCGTATGCCGACGATGCTCGTCACCACGCCGATGTCATTGCCCGAATCCGTCAGCCGTGTGCCCTGTTCGATATGTACTTCCAGATAACCCATAATATCATCCATTGACCGCTTCGCCCCGAGCACACTTGCATCGGTGATGCCGACTCGTGCAAAACCCTCAAGCAACTGTTCGCGTCCACCACGCGGCGCACAGAGCGCTTCAGGGGTGATTGCGCCGGTCATCGCACGACTCCCGAATAAGCCGAGCAAATTGCCTTCTTCATCAGTGAAATTTACCGCCTCGACATGAAATGGCAGGTTCACGCCAGCTTCTTTAAGCGTCAACATGGTTTCAAATGCGACCAACACCCCTAGCGCCCCGTCGAAGCGTCCACCGTCGGGCACACTATCAAGATGCGATGCGAGAATGAGTGTTTTTGCATCCGGTGATGCACACGGCAAACGGGTGATCTGATTTCCCGCGCCATCAACTTGATAGGCTAACCTCCGCGCTTTGATTTCCGCTTCAAACCATGCCCTCACCTCAATATCCGGTAAAGAAAGTGCCGGACGGCTAACCCCACCCTCTGCGGTTTTACCGATTTGTGCCTGCGCCGTCATCAGCGATAAAAAGCGCTCTGTGTTGATCGTCAACATAGGTTATTGCTCCAATTGTGTGGATCATATAGCGTCTATTGTACCGTGAGATGTGAGACGTAGGGTTTAGGGTAAATGAAAATGCAATTTAGCGAGATATTTGAGGATGATCGACAAAAAAGGAGCATACGACGATGCTCCTCACAGAAAAAGTATAAGTAAAAATCAACACTAGTTGGATTTAATTTTCAGTCCATCGCCTCGAATTCGAGTTCAAACTCGCCTTCTTGCGCGTCAATCTTGTCTTTAAATTGTGTGTAATAAAGTAATGCCGCGAGGACTTCTGCCTCACGCAGGGTGAATTGGTAGGTCATCTCGCACAGGCTCCAACTACCACTGGCGGCACGATAAGCGATTGTCGCTATGGGAACAGTGGTACCACGAATCATCGGTCGCTCACCTGCATCGTCGATGTATTTGTCTAACCCAACTGAGATAACGGGAGTGTTTGCTACCATGAGATTTTCCCTTGTATCATTGCTAACTTTGACCCTATTGTAAGGGAAGAGGATATTTCCCGAAGGTGCCTTTTCGCCCTGATTGTGCATGACATATGACCTTATTGAAGATTTGATACACTAGAGTAATTCAATAAGTACGAGGGGTATATATGTCCGCCTTACCCGAACCATCCAAATGGACAGTTGATCAATATCTTGAATATGAACGCACCTCAGACAAGCCATTAAAATCAGATGATTCATATACAGCACATACGATCCCGCAAGAAATCCGCAATATTTGTCTCTTATTGTAGAAAACATAACAGCGTGATGCGATCATCGAATGGTCTGATAGGCAAAACGAAGGCATTTCGTTTCCTGTGTGTATCTTTCCGCTCCCATGTGATGTTTGGATGCCTACTATGCCGGTGGTCGCCTCACATTTCTGTTATCAAACACTGTACTGAGTAGACTTCCCCCTTTCTCAAAGTGCGCGAAATAGCCTGCCAACCGGCGGGTTATTTCGTTTTTATGCATAATAGTTGCAGATGTCCTCAAATTTCCTTAAGGTAAAGTCACACACAGGACTTGAGGACGGAAATTATGATTTTTATGAACACACGCCGCATGATGCTGATTGTAAGTGTTTTAGTGCTTACGATGATGTCTGCGGTATTTTCACTTTCTGCACAGGATGACGATAATACGGTATTCTGGGCACAAACTGGCGGGGTTGTACCTCTTCCCGATGGCTTTTCGGAGATCATCACGGAAGATGATGAATTAATCCTGTCGAACATCCCCGACATTGAGGAACTTCCAGATGTCTATGCACCTGGAGAGATCGCGCTAGAGTTCAACTTTATCGGTTTTGGTACCGTGATTCCGCTCGGTGCAGATATTGAGACAGCGATGCGTGCCTATATTGACCGCACATTACCCTCTACACCATCAATCACCCTACTTGATATTGGTGATCGATCTGCCGCTAGCATCCAGACGACCTTTGTCAACGACGGCGAGACTATCGGTGCATACCTCTTGCTTATGGAACCAGAACGTCCCGGCGCTGTCTATCCGCTGATGGGTATCGCATATCATCCTTCAGACGATATTTCCGCGTTGATTGCCCTAGCGCCACAAGTTGCGTTACAAGCGTATCTTCCGTCGGAAACTGTTTCGACTCCCGGTGAGGTTGTCGTTTACGGAGATTATACGTTCACCGTTCCTGATGGTTTTACGCTCTTATATCCTGATGGTGTTATGGTGGCGATGACCAATATCCCAGAAGATCGATGGCGCTTACCTATCGACGATAGGTATGACTTTCAGAGTGGCGATATCTATATCAAGATATTGGAACGCACACCGGAGTTAGCAGACGACACCGCGCTAGAGGTGATCCGCGCCTATTCCGGTGATGAATCATCGATGAGTTGGCGTGTAGGCACACAAAACATGAGCGGAATTCGCTATGAATTCCCCAATGTGGAGCGAGAAGTTCACGCACTCCGGCGACCTACATGGACAACTGATGATTTACTCTTACTTGACGTATACGCGCATGATGTGAGCGATGCCGTATTACGCACGCAACTGCGTCACCTTGTCGCGGGTCTCACATTACCTGAGTGGTCGGTGGATAACACCCAGACGATCAGTATCGATGACATTACGCTGGGCATTCCCTCAACATGGTCATTCTCCCAAACAGACGAC
>DAOTXB010000877.1:0-2037 GCA_034435575.1 Anaerolineae bacterium | reverse complement strand
GTAACACTTCTCGGCGTGTTAGCGGGCATGACCGGACTTGTTATCGCACTCCTCACTCCGAAGCATAGACGCACCGCCATTACCCTGTGCTTAAGTGCCCTCGTCGCCTATCTGTTCCATGTATTTTATTACACCGATATTCTTTCCGCATTAATCCTACCGACCACCGTCACATTGGCGTTTGGATGGCTATTTCTGATGGATTGGGCACTCGCGCCTTCGCCACAGAACACCTATCAGCGGGCGTTGTATTTGTTACCATTGGTCATGGGTGTGGTGTTGACGGTGTTGCTGATAACCCGTCATTATACGTTCGTGCGTGATCTAACCGATGACACCACCGGAGTCGAAACCATTGCGGAGGTCGCCCGTGTGCCGGACAATTCGACTCTTATGCTGGCGTGGGGTCCGCGCCATTTTGCGGTTGGCTTCGCGCTGGATGTCAGCGGAAACCTGCAAGACTATGTACTAGTTGACCACAATGCAGACATTCGTGCCCTGCTTGCAGATGACGCGCCGATCATCACACCATCCTACACATTTTTCAATCAACCGCTGGCATGGTGGACTGACCGCGCCGGTGACCCCGTGTATTTGACGGCTATCGCACCGAACATGGTCACCATCAAAACCGCGCCCACTACACCGGAGAGCTTGCCGGATGACGTGGACGAAATCACCCGCATTGATGAACGATTGACCTGTACGGATACAGAAGCATTTCTTGATGTGGATTGGTACTCGCCTGAAATACCCGAAAGTGATTGGAGCGTGTTTGTGCATCTGGTCGACGATAGTGGCACCGTGCTAGCACAGGACGATCAATCCGATCCGGTATACGGTCTGCGTCCGTTGACCACATGGGGTGCTGGTGAGGTCGTGCGCGATGTTTATACCTTGCCACGTCTTCCAGAGGGTGTACTCATCCGCTATGGATTTTATCGCGCTTTACCGGAGGGGGGATTTACTAATGAAATGGCATTTGAATTGGTTTCTTGTGATGGATAATTTTCATATACAATCTGCGCTGATACTCCTATTTTTTGCAATGAGTATGACCGCCTGCCAGACAACCGAATCGACACCGAACCCGCCGACGGAAGTTGCCATTGTCCGCCAAATTGCGACTGTTGGACCAACAGCAACGCCTGACCCCGCGATGCAAAGTTTACAACCATCGCCCACACCCACCATCACTGCTATCCCTAGCCCTACCGCTTATGTCGGCGAATTTTTGGGTGAAGTCGCCCCACAGGATGATATTCTGTCGCAACCACGTACCAACAATGACGGTGGTGTACAACCTGTTGTCCAATTGGTTGACCTGCAATGCGAAATTCCACCGGATGCGATTTTCGGGACAGGCTGGCAAGGGGAATCGCGCGCGGTCAATGGGCTGGGATGCCCGATTCAAGCATCATTTGGCTTCCCCGGTCAGGTGCAAGTTTTTGAAGATGGCATTATGTATTTGCGTCCAGAAATCGATCAGGTATGGGGGGTCGCGCCAGGTGGCTTAACCATCATCGGTGAACATTGGAGCGTGAGCGAGCTTCCGCTGGTCAGTCCGGTTGGTTTGCAGGCACCGGATGGCTTTTTTGTGCCGGATGGAGCGATTGGTGCGGTCTGGGCGAGTGTGCCAGAATTGCGCGAGGCGCTCGGTTTTGCCACCACACAGGTTTCGGATGTCGGTATCAATATTCAACGCTTTGAGGGTGGAACGCTATTAGCCGATATTGATGGTGGACAGGTGTTTGCATTACTGGTCAATGGTGTGGCGTTTGGACCGTACTAGTTTTTAGGGTAGATACATTGATCAGCGCCCATTTACCGCAAATTGATCCGCCATCCGGTCACATTGAGGATCACACCGCCCCGATGCACAAATAATAGGGGCAAAACATCGGCTTCTGGCGTGGCGAAGGGCATGGGGTCACCAACCTGTGCATTATTGACGAATGCCGTCACTCCACCGCTAACCGCATCGCGCTCTAAGCGAATTTGGGGTGTGATGACATTGAGCGACACCTGACGGATAAA
>DAOTXB010000876.1:0-13854 GCA_034435575.1 Anaerolineae bacterium | reverse complement strand
CACCCTTCGCTGAAAACAAAGCCAGAGCGATTTGCATCAAATGGCCTGCTTGCTAACTCCGGTTTATTGTTGTACTCAGATGCAAGAGCCATCATGGCATCAAAACCTGCCAGCGTATAATCCTGCAAAATTGCCTCTACTCCACCACAAATAACCATATCACATTTGCCAGATCGAATAAGATCTGCCGCTTCACCTATGGATTGTGTACCCGCCGCACACGCCGTAGAGGGTGTTTTTAGCGGTCCTACCGCACCATAGCGCCGGCTTACATAATGTGCTGGCATGTTGGGCAGGGCGTTAATTAGGGCAAGTGGATTGGGTTTCTTGAAGCCGTTTGTCTTGTACTTTAGTGTACTTTGCTCCGACATTTCATGAGCACCGAGAGATGTACCTATTACAACCCCAGTTCTTTCACCTTGAATATCTTCATCTGACAAGCCAGCATCCTCAACAGCCATAGTTGCAGCGGCGTAGGCAAATTGTGAAGCGCGCCCCATACGACGTGCTTCTTTATGATCCTTGATGTACTGTTTTGGCATGAAGTCACGAACCTCACCGCCAATTTTTACCGGAACATGGTCTACATTAATTGTCTGCAACTTGCGTATTCCAGAAATTCCCTCTTTTAGGCTACCCCACATTGTAGGTGCATCTCCTAGTGCTGTCACTGCACCTACACCTGTGATCACAGCCCGTGGCTTACCACCTCTGAGTAGTTCCACTGATGGCTCCTTTCACTCGATTAATCTTGTGTCTTATCGGATGCGACATTAATTTCGGAAAGCCCTTTTTCAATAGCTGTAATGACATTCGCTTGTGCGGCGATAGCCGCCTGATTTATTGCATTTTTAATCGCGTAACTATCCGAACTGCCGTGTGATATTATTACAATACCATTAACACCTAAAAGTGGTGCTCCGCCTATTTCGGAAGTATCGACTTTTTTGCGTACCCGTTGCATCGCTGGCTTTATTAGGAAACCACCTAATGATGAGATAGGATTTTTACGAAGTTCATCGCGAATGATGTTTCCGAGATATCTTGTGGTTGCCTCAAATGTCTTTATCAGTATATTTCCTACAAAACCATCAGATACAATAACATCCACCTCATTGTTCATTAGGTTTATAGGTTCAATATTACCTACAAAGTTTAATGGATAATGATGCATCATCTCTGTTGAACTTACCGTGAGTTGATTACCTTTGCCTTCTTCTTCGCCGTTAGATAGTAAACCAACACGCGGATTGTGAATCTTCAACACTTTTTCAGCGTAAATACTCCCCATAACACCAAATTGTGCAATCCATTCAGGTTTAGAATCAGCATTTGCGCCAGCGTCGATGATAATTAAGGGCTTGCCGTTTATGTTGAATATCACACTTAGGGCAGGGCGCTTTACATTTCTGATGCGTTTGAGTTTGTATAACATAGCAATGGCGTGTGCCGCGCCGGTATTACCAGCGGTCACAATCGCGTCTGCTTGTCCTGTTTTGACTAGTTCCATACCAACATGGAGTGATGACTGTGGTTTTTCTTTCGCAACTAGACTGGGTTTGTCGGACATAGCAATGTAATCTTGAGCGTGTACAATTTCAATATTGAGATTCTGAGTTTGCGCATGATTTATAAGTTCTTTACGAATACTCTTTTCATCGCCAACAAGAATAATTGAATGATGGGTTTCTTTTGCCGCTTGTACAGCACCACCAACATCTGCTGAAGGATGATCGTCTGTTCCCATTGCGTCCACGACAATACGCATATTTGATATTTTCTCCTTGTGTGAACACGCCAACACTTCCTATTCTACACTAGAGTTTTGAAGCATTGACAGCGTATATAAAATGAGTATAATGGCGTCACGTTTAATTTTGCCCTGGTGGCGGAATCGGTAGACGCGCACGGTTGAGGGCCGTGTCCTTTACGGGGTGGAGGTTCAAGTCCTCTCCAGGGCACCAACTATTAGAAGGTTACTCTTAGGCTAAGAGTAACCTTTTTTCTATATCAGTTTCTATTTACTTGCGAGAAGGATTCAATCTGATGTAAACTGCGTGTATGTAAGCATCTTTGTCTAAAACTGAGCTTACTTACACGCAGGAGACAACACATGTCTAATATTGATACACAATTAGCACAAGCTTATGAACTAATTGAGAATAATCAGCTTGATGAGGCGCGGAATTTACTCCAACCATTGACTGAGTCAAATCCTGATAATGCAGATGTTTGGTGGGTCTATGCATATGCCGTTGAGGATCGTGATGAAGCATTACAGGCACTGGAAAATGTTCGCCGTATAGACCCTAATTATGCTGGTTTGGATGATTTGACAAGTCAAATGAGTCAGCAACCAATCTCATCGCCAGCTTCCACAGATTCAACGGAGCTTAGTGACGACGAAATTCTAGATGATTTTGATGATGTTGACGACTTTGCCGATTTTGGCGATGACCAGGATGATGATATCGACGAATTACTTGATAACGATGATGATTTTGATGACTTCCTCGAAAATGATAACTTCATTGAGGCGGATGATAAAGAATTAGCACAACAAGAACCCGCTGAAAATCGTCGTATGTTAGTTGGGGTTTTGATGATTGTCATTCTGTTGATTGTGGTTGTTTTAGGCGCATTACTTGCATTTGGTGGCGCCGATGATGATGCTGACACTCCAGAAACTACCCAAGTCGCGGAATCTACGAATGACGTGCTGTCGCAAAGTACTGAGGAAGTCATTGTAGATGCCGAAGAAACTTCTGAAGATCCTGATGTTGGTGAACAAGCGCTTGATACCGACGAAAACGCGCCATCACAAACAGTTGATAATTCCGAAGGTTTATATACTGCATTAAGTGGATTGAATGTAATTGCCAATAGTGCTGAAGTAACTAGCACATCCTTGGGAGATACAACGACAATATCTATATGTACAGAAGCTGGTAATCGTCTGCGTGATGATCTGACCAATGGAATGGGATCGCTCGCAACTGAAGCTGACACATTGTCAGGTGATGCATTGGGATTAAAATTGGTCAACTGTGAAGATGAAGAAGATATCCTAAATATTATCGCAGTCCCTGTAGAGGATGCCCTATCCTTTGTAAATGGAGACATCACTGAGGATGAATTCAGAGCGCAGTGGCGCCCGGTAGGGTAAGTTTCAATTTAGAAAGTAAAGCTAGTGGGGTTTACTCACCCCACTAGCTTTCTTCAACTGACATCGTGGAAACTGGTAAGCTAATGGTGAAAGTAGTACCTGTACCTAATTCGCTTTTAACATCAAGTGTTCCGTTATGATTTTGTATAATGCCATGGCTAATGAACAAGCCTAATCCAGTACCATCTTCTTTCGTTGAAACAAATGGTTCAAAAATCGTATCTAGCATCTCTTCAGGAATGCCTTCACCGCTATCCTTCAATTCAATAACAACGAAATTATCAATGTTCAAGTTTGTTTTGACACGAAAACTATCGCCATCAGTCATTGCGGCTTTGGCATTCAACGTAATGTTCATTAATACTTGTTCTAATTGATCCTTATTGCCGTCAATCATCGGGATTTTACCCGCATCAAATTCAATAGAAACATTTTCCTGCTGAAAAAATTTTGTGTTTAAACTTATGATATTTTCAATGATTTTGTTAATATCAAGAGCCTGTAATGGTGCCTCGTTAGATCGCCTTTTGCCGGCGAAATCAAGTAGTTGATTCACGATGCGACGTATGCGCTCAACACTTTCTTGTGTTCTTTTTATCTCGTCTTCAGATATCTCTGTACCGGCTTGAATATCCTCCAACATATGCTCTAAATTAATCTGAATTGGAAACAGTGGATTATTAATTTCATGGGCAATACTAGCGGCGAGGCGACCTACTGACGCTAATTTCTCAGAACGAACAAGCATTTGCTGTGCAGACTCTAGCTCGTGAGTGCGTTCAGCAACTTCATCTTCAAGATGTTGCGAGTAATTCAATTGTAATTCATAAAACTCTGCGTTGCGTAATGCTAATGTTGCCTGTCTCCCAATTCCATGTAGTAAGCGGAGATGATTATCGTCGTACCCATCGTTACCGGTCACAAGTAATACGCCAGTACTTATTGACCAGTGTTGTAATGGTGTGATCATCCCAGCTGATAGACCGTCAAAAAGCGGATCAACTGCTGTCCATGTAAATCCTTTAGGGTCATTATTCAAGAAATCATGAACAAATTGTTCGCTAACAAGCTCTAAGATATTATTGTCTGCCTCATTATCTTTTGATCGTGCACAGCTTGCGGTGACCTTATTGCTTTCGGCATCAAATTGAAACAATGCTGCACTACTACTGCCTAGTAGATCCATCGTGAGATACAGTATAAATTCTAGTAAATGATCTGTTTCTAGATATTGATTAAGCTCCTCGGAGACACGTAACAAAGCTTCCAATTCTTGCGTTCGCCGTTGCAGTGATTCTTCAAGTTTGCGGGAGCGCATCTTGCTTTGCGCTCTTGCTAGTAACTCTTGCGCCTGAAATGGCTTTTTTAAGTAATCGTCCGCTCCAAGTTCAAGTCCCTGCACAATTTTAGACATATCACTCATTGCCGTAATCAAAATGGTAGGAATATTGGCAGTTACAGGATTATTCCGCAGTTCCCTTAATACATCAAAGCCATTCATTCCCGGCATATTTACATCAAGTAGAATGAGATCTGGAAGTAATTGTTTCGCTGTTTGAATTGCCGCTATACCATCGTAGACGCTTTTGATTCGATATCCTTCGTGCTCGAAAACACGTTCTAATAAAATTGTAGTAGGAATCTGATCATCAGCAATCAATACTAATGGGGAATTATTAGGTGTTGTCATTTACGTAACCTTTATGGTCTTTCAATATGACTATGATATGGTAGGTTTTGCATGTATACGATGATACAATGAGATTTCGTTCTATCGCTAATTGTAATTATACAAGTGAATGGTATGCAAAAGACTTCAGATAAATCTAGAGATTTCGTTCGTTCAATTTTTGTGGGCATAGGATTAGGCATATTATTCGCTGTTGTATTCTTTGCTGGATTCTTCATAAGAGAAGTTGTTGAAATGCCGGCTGTATTTGCATCTTCTTCAAATACTGATAGTGAAGATGAATATTTTCTACTTCCTGAGGTACAAGCTTTAATTGATAATCACTACTTGCGTGAACAACCAGATTTTACGCAACGTCAGTATGCGGCTGTTCGTGGATTACTGTCTTCATTGGATGATCGAAATACATTTTTCATTGAACCAGCGGTTGCTCGAAGTGAATCTGATGTGTTAGCGGGGACATATGGAGGTATTGGTACTAATCTTTCTCGCAATGAAGATGGTTTTTTTGTACTTTTTCCGTTCCCGGATGGTCCGGCAACTGAAGCTGGTGTGCTTGATAATGACATAATCGTGTCCATAAATGGTCAGGGGATTGATGTTGCCACACAACAAGACATCATTGATCAGATGTTACGGGGAGAAGTAGGCGATGATAACGGGGTGGAGATTACTTTGAGACGTGATGGGTTCGACGAAGATATTACATTGTTCGTGCCATTTGACGTAATAAATATCCCATCAGTTTTATGGCGAGTTCTACCGAATAACACACAAATTGGTTACATACAGGTAATGCGTTTTACCAATCGAACACCTGATGAATTCTTACAAGCTATTGATGAGCTAAATGTGAGTAATATTGAGGCATTGATACTTGATCTCAGGGGTAATGGCGGTGGTCTATTGAATGAAGCGGTAGATGTCGCTGGTGAATTTTTCGATGGTGGCGTGGTGCTTTACGAGCGAACGCGAAACAATGAACGAATTTTCGAAGCAGAAATAGGCGGTAGTGTTATTGAGTTGCCACTTGTTGTTCTTGTAAATAGTGGAACGGCAAGTGCGGCGGAGCTTGTTGCTGGCGCACTTCAGGACTATGGTCGTGGTCTTTTAATTGGACAGAATACTTATGGCAAAGGCACGATACAGCAGATATTTGGATTATCTGACACATCGTCAATTCACATCACCTCAGCTGAGTGGTTTACACCCAATCGCAATGCTATCGATGGGGTAGGGCTCTCACCTGATATTAGTATGATTCCAGATGAGAATGGGCGCGACATTGAAATTGGCGAAGCTATAAGATATTTGCAAGAAGAACTGGGATTATTGGAAGGAGAAGGCGCATGAGCGAGGGCAGAAAACTAGTCACCCGAAACCGTAAAGCCTCACATAATTATGATTTACAGGAACGTTTTGAGGCTGGTATGGTGTTACAAGGCTCCGAAATAAAATCAATACGCGACAACAAGGCGAATCTACAAGATGGGTTTGTTCAAGAGCGAGAAGGAGAATTATGGCTCATGGGGGTTCATATTTCGCCATATGAGCAGGGTGGGGCTTATGGGCATTCTGATCCGGTTCGCCCACGAAAATTGCTTTTGCACAAAAAAGAAATTACACGTATATTGACACGAATTCGAGAGCGTGGTTTTACAGCAATTCCTACAAGTATTTATCTTGTACGCGGTCTGGCAAAAGTTGAAGTAGCACTTGCAAAGGGCAAGAGAAACTATGATAAGCGTCAGACATTAGCTAAAAGGGATGCAGAAAGAGACATTAACCGGGCACTTAAAAACAGATATGAATGAGATAAGATATTATGGGAACAATTTTTCCTTCATCAATCCGAGAAATCAACGATCTTCCTGATAAGGAAAAGCACGATATTTATCAGACCTTATTGCCTGATTGGCTCTTTGAGCTATATGGTGTTGAGCTTAACCCCATGCATTTAGGAACGGGTGAGCATCCGATTGTTACCTTCCATGCACATCGTGGTAGCCGAGCATTAGAAATTATAGTTAAAAGGCGTGCAACAGATCTGGATCCTATGATGTATCTCAATATGGCAGACACATTCAACCAACAACTTTTAGTGTTGTTAATGGTTGTCAATGACCCTGACGCACCCCGCTATAATGTAGACATAGACCAATCTGGTAATAAGACCCATTTCGGTACAACGAGCAGAAATATACTTGCTGAAAAAGCGGCGATCAAGGCAGGATTAGCACCCGGACAGACGAAAAAAGGATTGCGTGTCTTTAAAGACACAGTTCCCATTTTTGAAAAATTCGTGGAAAATATGGGACATGATATGTTTCTAATTGAACCACTTGCTTATCATAATGCGATTGTCTTTGAGAAATATGGCTTCAATTATCTTCGTGGTAGAAAAGATATGGTTGAGATTGATGCCAGCTTTCGCCCTCCTGATGGCGATTTATATCGTAAGTTGCAGGAAAGTAAAAACAACGCCTTTCGCTCTAAGGATGCATGGCAATCAATTAGAGGACGTGCATGGGCAATCCACGATGGTATTCTCGGACATCCGTTTACAGGTTTTCAGATGTACAAAAGAACAGGCATTCATGCTGGTATAAATACGTTTCCAGACTCAATATGGTGATGATTTGGCCGCTGAATCACAATCAATCATTCATATTGAGGATATTCGAGAAGTGCTTGATACTCTTGCAAACTCTACCTCAATTCCACAAAATAATAGCCTAAGGCATCTTTCCCTTGTTGATGAGTTTATGGCGAGATCCGATCTGCCACGTTTAACTGACTCAAGGCAGTATATACTTCGCGAAATCTTCATCGACATCATTTTTAGCGAATTTCGTCGGCAATATGCTCTATTTGATATAGATATTCAGAATAGTGTTTCGGTCAAGGAACATTCAAAGATTCTACAAGGATTGAGTCAGATTGATTCGCTAAAACTCTGGCATTGGTCAGTGTTGTACTACTTATATGTCCGTGTTGATCTCAATATGTCAATTAGCAGCGTAGCAGATATGGTTAATCTTGTTCCGAGAACGATTCGCCGGTATCGCAATGAATCGATTTACACATTCCATGACTTATTGATTCACTTAGAATGGGAATCGCGAATACGCATAAAGAGAACTCGGTTGCGCTCATGTATAGACTTCAATAATAAAGCGGTCTTTATGGGACGTGAGTCTGAGATTCAGACAGTAGCTAATGTCTTACAATCTCATTCAGGTGCTAAGTTTTATGTAACCGGTGAGTCAGGGATCGGTAAAAGCGCATTCATCAGATTTGTACTGAATATGCAACTAGATGAGAAAAATATTCAATTTGATGAGATTATTTGGATAGATCATCCCGCTTCAGTTGACGATATTAGGCAACAAGTTTTTGCACACCTTTGTATAGATGATAATCGGGAAGCCTTGAATATCGTTTTAAGTTATAGAAATGTTGTTATTGTAATTGATGCAGTAGAACAAATTCTCAAGGCACAGAAACAATCATTCGATAATCTCTTGCTTGAGTTTCAAAATACACATATGCTATTTTCTAGTGTTTATTATGAGCCTCTTGTAAATGTAAATATGCATGTGCCACTAAATCGATTTTCTTATCTGGAAAGTAAAACACTGCTAAGAAAATTGGCGCATCTCAATCCAAATCGTGGGTTAACCTCTGAAACTTATACCAAGGCAATATATGATTTAGCGAGAGGCAATCCACTTGGAACAATTATCGCGTCACAACATTTTTCGGCAGGAAACTTTGAAACGGCATCTGAGAATGTTTTAGTTCAAATTTATGAGCGATTATTCAGTAAAATAGATTTCTCGCAAAAACTTGCGTGGTGTTGCGTTGCGCTATGTGATCTTGATCAACTTTCTGTTGAGGAATTGGCGCATTTTGTGGGTAAGTTGATTGATCGAAAAACATTTGTGAGCCTTAAGAACTATCATCTTGTAGAGGCTACTCATCGGCTTGAACGACCTCATGAGGTCTCTGTACCGTCGGGAATGAGACGATATATCCACGAAATACTTCTCAAAAGTGATACAATCTTACTAGAATTTGTTGGTAATTCATTGAATCACCTTAACCTCGAAAGCTCACAAAGACTTACACTAGCGATTTCATTCTTAAATACCCTCAACAAATTAGATTTAGTCCATAAAGATAATTATAGTACTTTCGTAGACCATGTTTTGAATGTTGCAAATCGCTTTAGTGAAGTTCCTGAAGACAATTATCCTCGTTTGCTCAATCTACTTGAAAGCTCAGATGCGTTTACAGCTAAATCTTCAGTGGAATCCGACTTGTTTTTGAAATTCATTATTGGGAACATTCATAGAAGATTGGGGAATTGGAATACTGCAATCAAAATTCAAGAGCATTTGCTGAATTTGAGTGGTCGCCTGGGTGAATTTGAGACACAAAATAAGATGTTGCTTGAGCTTGTCATATTAATGCGACGCACGGGTAATTATGAGCGTGCACTAGGTATTCTTCGAAGATTGAGCACAATATCTTCAATCGAAGATGAAATGTATGCTCGTACTCAAATAGAGCATGCAAGAATTTGCGTTGATCGAGGAAATGCAGATGGTGCTAAGGGTCTGCTGGAGAGCATTCATCCTGAATTATTAACTCTAGAGGTGATTATGCTTTTTGCAGAGGTTGAGTTATTAGATAAGCGATTTTCAAAAGCGCGAAGTTATATTGAGAAGGGGTTTGAATTAGCGGGAAATAGCAGAAAAGAATTAGCGCAACTGCACATTATTTTAGCCCAAATATTTACACAACAAATTAATCCTGAGAGAGCGCTACAAGAATATGAGACAGCATTAAACTACTTAAATGATATTCATGACATAATACAAATGGCACGTGTATGGATGAATATGGGTTCGCTTTATATTTCTTTAGAAGACTGGGCATCTGCTGAAAAGTTCTTGCGGAAAGCGTTGCGAGTTTTACACGCATCTGGGGATCGCTTAGCTGAACAGGTTGCTAGACGAAATTTACAATTGATTTCAGACAATGTGTAACATTAAATTCTAGGGTCTATTCCAGCAACTGACGTAATCCGTTAACTCCTATATTTCCACTGACCCGCAAGCGTCTAAGTTCAAAAGGCGCAGTAGTTGTGTGTAATCTACCATGACGAGTAGTCGTTGCCAATAATATCGAGGTGGAATTGAGTAGTTGAAGCGTATCATTGTCGTAGCGTCCTGCAGGATAGGAAAATATGCGGGATGTTTCGCCAATGTTTGCAGTGATGCTTTCTACACTTCCCAATATTTCAAAGATTAGAAAATCGTATGTTCTTTGTCTAAGATCTGGATGGCTTTTTGTATGGGATTCAATATCCATGCCATTACTTTGCATTTCTTGTGCTTGTTGCCATGTAATATAAGATGGATCAGCATTATCTAGACGATTAGTAATAACGAAGAATGTGCCGATGAAATCAAACTCATTCATCATTGGCAATACATTTGTATAGTGATCAGAATAACCATCATCAAATGTAAGTATAATTGGATTGGTTGGTAATTCATGCCCGTGATTCAAAGCACCGTGCAAATCATAAAGTGAGATGCTTGTATATTCGTTTGCTAACAAAAAATTTAAGTGCTCTCTGAAAATAGCAGGTTCTACAGTAAGATCTCGCCTGTAAACATCAGCATCTTCAGGCAATTCACTCACATAATGATACATCAATATCGGCACATTTATCCGTCGTAATGTGCCATCAAACGCAATGTCATAAGTTCCGTCTTGTTGGTGCATTGTGTCAGATGATGTGCTTGGTGCAAATGCAATGAGCATTACAAGAATGCTGATATACGTAAAGTATCGGAATAGACTTGTCACGACCACCTCCTACGATCTCTCATTGAATGCAAAATATAGTAATGTTACAATAGTTAACTTAAGACTAATCACCCTCACTATCAGGAAAAATTATGACCAATACACAAAAGAAACGAGTCTTATCAGGTATACAGCCGTCTGGAAAATTGACAATTGGTAATTATTTGGGCGCATTACGTCAATGGGTTGCTGAACAAGACGCGTTCGATTGTTATTTCTGTGTTGTTGATCTGCATGCGATAACTACTCAGCAAGATCCTGAACAACTGCGCCAAAAAACACGTGAAGTAGCCGCGCTTTACATTGCTTCGGGTTTAGATCCAGAGCGTGTTACTATGTTCATACAATCACATGTTGCTGCTCATACAGAGCTATCTTGGATATTAACCTGTCTTTCACCATTAGGCTGGTTAAATCGTATGACCCAGTTTAAAGATAAATCCGCAAAACAACAACAAGATTCAGTTAGTGCGGGGTTGTTAAATTACCCTACACTCATGGCTGCAGATATTCTTTTGTACCAGGCGAATGCTGTACCAGTTGGAGATGACCAGCGCCAACATTTGGAATATACACGTGATTTAGCTCAACGCTTTAATCACATGTACGGGGAGACATTTACTGTTCCAGAGGCGATGATACCAAAGGCTGGAGCGCGCATTATGGGGTTGGATACGCCTACCTCGAAGATGAGCAAAAGTGAAGACTCTGAGTATCATGCCTTATATCTTTTGGATCCCCCTAAACGAATTAAGAAGAAGTTGATGCGCGCTGTAACCGATTCTTATGGAGAAGTGAAGTTTAGTAAAGATTCGGAGCGGGCAGGCGTGAACAATCTACTTACTATTTATCAGGCACTAACCGGCGAAAACAACAAAACGGTTGAGGCTACATTTGAGGATGCTGGTTATGGCGATCTTAAGAAGGCTGTAGTTCGTGAGGTTAATCAAGTGCTTGAACCGTTACAAGAACGATATTACCAAATTATTGAACAGGAAGGTTTCCTTGATGAAGTTCTGTTTCATGGTGCAGAGCGGGCGAGGTTAGTCGCAAATGAAACTGTTCAATTAGCGCAGGAACGTATTGGTTTTGTGCCGGCAATGAAGCGTAGTTCTGCCTTGACCAGCTAGTCGATTGCTGATATATTCTTAAAACTGTTTGCCCCATTCGTCTAGTGGCCTAGGACGTAGCCCTCTCAAGGCTAAAACAGGGGTTCGAGTCCCCTATGGGGCAATACAAAAGCACCTAACAATAGGTGCTTTTGTATTATTTGCACACTATTCTATGTTATTACTGTTCAGTCGGGCCAGATTCGAGTATCCATAAAGTAATCAAGAATTGTTACAAAGATTAACCCAATCGGCACCCATGTTACTAAGAAGTAGATACGACCATAAGTGCCAATAGAAATCGCTTCTGCGGTAGGATCAGGACTTACAGCAGGAAGTACAAAAGTTACAATCAGCCAAGAAATAACAAATCCTAGCGCCATTGAAACCGCCCAGACTACAATACGTCGTAATGTGAGGGAGGACATAACACCTCGTCTTTCTTCATTTGATTTGATTATTTATGATTATGATTTTATCTGATATAGAACGATTTGCAAGCTAATATGATATTAAATATACACATCTTGAATTATTTGAGGGTGAACTTCAACTTGTTATCGTGATTGAACCCATATACACTTACACTACTATATATGTAATAGCGAAGCGCATCGCAGATTTAAGTGTTTTATAGGTATTGATAAGTTTCTGTAGAACCAAGAGTTCATGATGTGGTTCTTGAGCTAGGAGATGTACGTGGCTGATTTATTCGACAAGACAGGCGTTTTTACACAGGCTAAAGAGGCAATGGAAATGGGTATCTACCCCTATTTTCGTGCTCTTAGTGAGTCTGAAGGTACAACTGCAACATTTGAAGGTAATGATGTTGTGATGATTGGTTCAAACAACTATCTTGGCTTGACTACAGATCCAAGAGTGAGGCAAGCTGCACATGAAGCTCTAGAACGTTATGGCACTAGTGTTACTGGCTCTCGCTTTTTGAATGGAACTTTGGAACTTCATCGTGAACTGGATCGCCGATGTGCTGAATTTGTTGGAAAAGAAGCTGCATTAGTATTCCCTACTGGTTATCAGACAAATGTAGGCACTATATCAGCGCTGGTTCAAAAAGGTGATTACGTCATTTTGGACAAAGATGCACATGCCTGTGTCGTTGATGGGAGTTTAATGGCACGTGGAGAGATGAAGCGTTTTCGACATAATGATATGGATAGTCTCGATTCCGTACTCCGGCGATTGCCAGCGAATTCGGGTAAACTTGTCGTTGTTGACGGTGTGTATAGCATGGGCGGTGATATTGCACCATTGCCAGACATTGTGACGATTTGCAAGCGGTATGGTGCTCGGATTCTCGTTGACGATGCTCATGGTATCGGCGTTACAGGTCAGGGCAGGGGTACATCAGAGCATTTTAATATCACTGGCGAGGTTGACCTTATCATGGGTACCTTCAGTAAGAGTTTAGCTTCTATCGGTGGTTTCATAGCAGGTAGCGCTGAAGTAATACATTATATCCAGCATCATGCCCGTTCGTTGATTTTTTCTGCCGCGTTACCAGCCCCAAACGCCGCTGCAGTACTTAAAGCATTAGATATTATCGAGAGCGAACCTCAACATGTGGAACAACTCTGGGCAAACGCTACGTATATGAGGGCAGGGCTAAACGAATTAGGTTACGATACTGGTGAGAGTAATACGCCTATCATCCCGGTAATCATCCGCGACGAGTATCGCACTGCGTTGGCGTGGCATGCGTTAATTGAAGCTGGTGTATATACCAATCCTGTCATTCCACCGGGTGTCCCGCCGAATAATAGTTTACTGCGAACAAGCTATATGGCTACACATCGTACAGAGCATCTTGATCGAGCATTGGAATCATTTAAGATTGTCGGCGATCGTCTAGATCTTGTACACGGTAAATCAAGTGATGAGGGACAAGAGAAAGAGATTGCATCGTAATAAACTTGTCAACTGAAGCTGTTGTAAAGAACAGCTTCAGTTTATGCAAATATTTTACTCATGATAAGAACTCTTATCAT